>CAZNBK010000384.1:0-1506 GCA_964571105.1 uncultured Desulfovibrionaceae bacterium | reverse complement strand
GCGCGCCTGTGGACGAGGTTGTCTTTTTCCGTAAATAAACGCCCGGTCCGCGCGGATGAGTTCCGCCAGCTCCCTTTCCCGGCGGGTCAGATTGATGTCGCTCAAGCTGAGTTCCGTGCGGCACAATTCGGCCATGTGTTTCAAATTATGGCGGACCGTGGACAGGCATTCATCCTGATTTTGGGTTTGCAGCCGGGCCTCAAGCTCATTGAGATAGGGAAAGACCAGATCGCGCAGGCTTATGTATAGCGTGGATTTCAGTTCATTCTGTTCTGATTTTTTTTGGTTGAGCACCACGCGCAGGGCCGTGTTTACCTCTTCCAGGGTTTGCGATTTTTCCTGCAGCTCCAGTTCTCGGCTGAGCAGGGCGGTTTCTGAAGATATTTGCGCGGTAACGTCTTCGTAAGCCAGCAAGCGGCGGTCCAGGGGCAGTTCCACCAGGTAGGTTCTGGTAAATTTTACACTGCCGTTGGCGCAGGTGACCGTGCTCATATAAGATTTTCGTTTGGGCGTAGGCAAAAAATGAGCGGCCTTGGCGCGCGCGGTGTTATTCGGGTAGGCGGAGTTTAACCAGGTTTCCAGTGTAGTGAGGGTGTCCGGATCATAACCGAATAAAGCGTTAAATTGAGGGTTAAGATAGTCAATGGCGCCTGTTTTATCTACCAGCATAAGCCCCAGGGGCAGGTTATCGACTAAAACGCGGAAGCGGAACTCGCTCTTTTGCAGGTTCTCTTCCGTTTTTTTTATGCGGTCGATATCAATGTGCGTGCCCATGGCTTCCAGGGGGTTGCCGTGCTCGTCGCGGCGAGTAACCCGTCCGTAGCTGCGCAGCCATTGCCAGCGCCCGTCTTTGGTTTTTACGCGGAATTCGGCTTCATAATGATCGGTTTTGGCTTCAAAAATATGCTCGCGCATGCGCCGCAACGTTTCCGGAAAATCATCCGGATGAGTGAGTTTGTCCCAGGTGAGCGGGTTGTCCGCAGGCATATCTTCCGGAGCATAGCCCAGCATGCGCAGGGCATTGGGCGAAGTGAACACCAGACTGCGGTAATGCGGCTCACCAGGGATAAAGCTCATGGCCCAGAGGCCGTTGTTGACGCTGTCCAGGGCCAGATCAAGCCAAAGCTGCGCCCGGGTGGAGTCGGAGGCGTCGCGCCGGGGCGGTTCTTTGGGGGGCGGCGCAGCAGCAGGGGCAGGGACCAGAAACTGCACAATGCGGCAGTGCGGCGGAAAGAGCGGCACAGCAGCGGGAGGCACAGCAGCGGTTTGCGTCGGGTCCCAGATAACAACGGTGATATTTTCTGCCTGGGCGGCGGTGTTTGCCCGAAAAGGCGGCAGGCTCAGGGTTTCATGCCTGGGGCCGGGCGCGAAAAATGGAATGGGCTCGGCTGGGCTTGCCGGAAAAAGCCTGTTTAAGCTTTGCAGGCAACTGTCCAGGCCGGTGTAATTTAAGGGGTCCAGCCCGGAGAAGCGCAGCAGGGCAGGGTTCCAGAGGAGCAACTGCCG
>CAZNBK010000383.1:0-1525 GCA_964571105.1 uncultured Desulfovibrionaceae bacterium | reverse complement strand
CCATTTACCTTGATGAATACAAGGTGCCCATTGATGAGCTGGAAACCAAAGTGGCCCTGTTGGTGCTTGAACAGCGCAAACAGCTCTTTTTGCGCGCGGACAAGAGCGTGCCCTATGGCACGGTGATGGCCATTATGGGCCGGATCAAGGCCGCAGGTGTGGAAAGCCTGGGCATGGTAGCCGATAGTGTTGCCGATGACGATGTGCTGCGGCCCCCGGCAGACGATGCCGAGGCCGACCCGACCGGTGACGCGCAATCATAGGTTTTTTTCCATGACCATTACCCGTAGCTGGCTCATATCTTTCCTGTTTCACCTCTCCCTGCTCCTGCTGTTTCTGGTGGGGCCGGGGTTCGGGTCCAGGATTGAACTGCCGCCGCCTTCTTACCAGGTGGATTTGATCACCCTGGGTGAACAGGGCGGGCGGGAAGGCCCCATTGTGCCCAAGGATGTGTCCGGGTCCAAGCCTACCACCGCGCCCGAGGCCGCTGCCGCGCAAAAACCGGCAGAATCGGCTCCGCCTGCAGACAATGCCGTGGCCGTGCCCCAGGACATCACACCTCCGGAAAAACCCAAAGAAGAAGACAAGCCCAAAGAGCCTGAAAAACCTAAGGAGCCCGAAAAGCCCAAGGAAGAAGACAAACCTAAAGAGCAGGACAAGCCTAAAGAACCGGAGAAGCCCAAGGAGCCCGAAAAGCCCAAAGAGCAGGAGAAACCCAAGGAACCGGAAAAACCCAAGGGCGACCCGGTGGCCGAAGCCTTGGCCGCTGCCCAGCGCAGTGCCGATAAGAACGAACATCCTCGCGCCGCTGGCGGGGATCAGGATATTGCCGACGCTATTTCCACCCTGCGCAATCAGGACAGCCGCAACGACCTTAGTGGCGGCGGTGAAGGCACGGGCGAAGGCGCGGGGTTTGGCGGCGGTGTGGGTATCGACGCCACCTATGCCCAGGTGATCACCGCCATTATCAAAAAGAACTGGACCTTCCCGGGCATGGCCGACCGCTCCAGCCTGGTGGCCGTGGTCCGCGTGACCCTGTCGCCCATCGGTGAAGTTACCGGCGCGCAAATTGAAAAACCGTCCGGTCGTGCCGATTTCGACGCCTCGGTCATGGCCGCCATTCAACGCTCCAACGGACAGTTGCCGCCTCCCCCCAACGCCTCGCTGCAAGACCTCCGCCTTACTTTCCACGAAGCGGATTAGGTAAGATTTAAAGCCCGGGAGAGGGAACCAACAGGGCCAGGCGGCCCTGATGGTTCCCTCTCCCGGACCCTCACCCTCCTTTACCGCAATTGTTTTCTCGGTAGGATCCCAATCTGGTCATTATGCGATGATGCGGTCATGCCGTCCGCAACAAAGGCCCTGGTGCCGCCAGGACGCCGAGCCGAGAGGTATACGATAAGGATTAAGCAGCGCGTGCCTTTCGCAAAATCGCCTTGGATTTTACGCATTCATAAGGGGAATGTGCTCTTGCCTTTTGGCTCCAATGCCAGCATTTGGTATTTGAGTTTTGCAACATTTCAAA
>CAZNBK010000382.1:0-1528 GCA_964571105.1 uncultured Desulfovibrionaceae bacterium | reverse complement strand
GATTCAAAAAGGCTTTGAAGGCACCAAGACCATTATTACTGAAGGATCTAAATAAAGGAGCTTAAAATGGATTTCATGACAGCCCTTGATATCAGCGCGTCCGGCCTGAGCGCCGAAAGGACCCACATCAATATTATTTCCATGAACCTGGCCAACGTGAAGACCACGCGCACAGAATACGGCACGCCCTACCAGCGCAAATCAGTAGAGCTGGCCGCCACTCCCGTGGATGACTCGTTTTCCAAGCAGATGCGCAGCGCGCTCGACCGTGAATTGCGCGGCGTCAGAGTTATGAACGTGGTCACCGACTCCCGCCCGTTCAAAACAGTCTACGAGCCCGGCCATCCCGATGCCGACTCGGAAGGCATGGTCCGCTATCCGGATATCAACGTGGTGGAAGAAATGGCCAACATGATGACCGCCCAGCGCGGTTACGAAGCCAACGTCACTTCCATAGACACCATTAAGGCCATGTACAACAAGGCCCTGGAAATCGGCCGCTAACGTAAACGCCCAGGAGAGATTCAACCATGGCTATTCAAAGCATCGGCCTCAGAGCATACACCCAGGCCCTGAATAATTTCCAGAAAGCTGAGCGCCAGGCCACCGGCAATGCCTTCAGCACGCAGGCTACGCCGCGCACGGAAAATTCTTTTTCCGCCACCCTGGAAGACTCGCTGAGCAAAGTTAACGACCTGCAAAGTGAAAAGAAAAGCATGATCACTTCCTTTGCTTCCGGCGAAACCCAGAACGTGCACGAACTGATGATCTCGCTGCAAAAAGCCGGGCTGGCCATGTCCATGACCTCGGCTGTGCGCAACAAGGTTATGGAAGCTTATAAAGAGCTGAGCCACCTGCAATTCTAGCGCATTTTAACGTTTGAGGGCACAGGGCTGTTACTCCTGCCGTGAGCCGAGCAGCTCAAGCGTAAAGTGCTCTAAACCTGCCCGCAGTAGTTCAAAACGCGATTGCTATAATTGGAACACTTTTAGCAACCATGCGGGTAATGCTGTAAATTTGACGCGGAGGTTATTATGGCACCCATGTTTTCAAATATTAAAGAACGGTTCATGGCTTTCTGGGAACAAACCAGTCTCGGACAACGCTCATTTCTGGTGGGCATCTCCATTCTGGCCATTGTCGCCTTCATCGGCATGGTCTTGTGGATGAACCAGCCGGATTACCGGGTGCTTTACGCCAACCTGTCCCAGGAAGACGCCTCCCGCGTGGTCACCACCCTGCAAGGGGAAAAAATAGAGTACAAACTGGAAAACAACGGCCAGACCATTTTGGTCCCGGCTGATAAAGTCTACGATCTCCGCCTCAAGGTCGCCGGCGACGGCGTCATCACCGGCCAGGGCGTCGGCTTTGAAATTTTCGACAATATCAAGGTGGGTGAAACCGCCTTTGTGCAGAGAATCAATTATCAGCGTGCCCTGCAAGGCGAACTGACCCGGACCATGTCCGAGTTTCCCGGTGTGGAATCGGCCCGCGTGCACCTGGTAGTGCCGCAAAGCAGCCTGTTTAT
>CAZNBK010000381.1:0-1543 GCA_964571105.1 uncultured Desulfovibrionaceae bacterium | reverse complement strand
GAGCAGCGGCTGCCTGGTCACGGACCATATCCCGCCATACGCCATACAGGCCGCTGATTTTCACCTGCTTTCCCCCGACGAGGGCCTGCGCTCGTTCAGCGATCTTGACGAACATATTTTTCCCTTCTGCCCGGCCCTCGGCCAGACCGACCCGTTTGCCTTCCGCTACACCCGCCCCTGCGTTTCAGTAACCGGCTGCTGTCATTTATTGTCCATGCGCGCGGTGGAAGAGGCAGGCGCTTTTGATGTGCGCTTCAACCCCAGCCAGTTTGACGACCTGGAGCGGGACTTGCGCCTGAACAGCAAAGGCTGGCCGGTATATTACACCGGGCTTTTCAGCGTGCGGCACATGCAGCATTCCTCTTTGCGCCAGGCGCTTACCGTGCAGCAGCAAGCGCATATCATGGGCAACCGCATTAAACTGGAATTTTTATACTCGGGCAAAGAAGCGGCCAACCTGCAAAAACAAAACCGCGAACAAATTGAAAACGATCTTCTGCGCAAGAGCGCGGCCCTGGACAAAATCCAGGCCGAGCTGCTGGAGCGGCAAACGTGAGCGCGATCATCAGCGTGATCATTCCGGTTTTCAATTGCTGGGAGTTAAGTAAAGGCTGCCTGGAAAGCTTGCGCCGCCACACTTTGGGCAATTGCCTGGAAGTTATTGTGGTGGACAACGGCAGCAGCGACGCCACAGCCGCAGAGCTGGAACCGCTCGGCCTGAGCCTGTTCGGCAATGCGTTTCAGTTGCTGCGCCAACCCCAGAACCTCGGCTTTGCCAAAGCCTGTAATCTCGGCGCTGAACAAGCGTCCACCGGCTATGTGTTTTTCCTGAACAACGACACCCTGCTCACCCCCAACTGGCTGGGACCCTTGCTGGGCGCCTTGCGCGACGCGCCGAAACTCGGCGCAGCCGGGCCATTGCTGGTCTACCCCGAAGGCGACCGGGTGCAGCACCTGGGCATTGCCTTTAACCCCGGTCTGGCCACCGAGCATTTATACGCCAATTTCCCAGCCGATCATCCCGTGGTTTTTGCGCCGCGCCGCTTGCAAGCCATTACCGGCGCGGCCATGCTGCTGCCCCGCGAGCTGTTTTTCCAGGCCGGAGGTTTTTTTGAAGGCTACCAAAACGGCTGTGAAGACCTGGAGCTGTGCAGCCGCTTGCGCGATTTGGGCAAAGAAGTCGCGGTTTTTCCCAAAAGCAAAATCATCCATATGGAAAGCCGCACACCCGGGCGCAGCGACCATGATCCGGAAAACTTCCGCCTGCTTAACGAACGCTGCCGGGGGCATTTCGGCCCCGACCTGCACCGCCTGATAAGCCAGGACGGGTACTTGCTGGGGCTAAACCCCTGGCTGGAAACTTTTGCCTGCCTGCCGGATTGGCGCGAGGCCGAGCTTACGGCAGAACATGCCCCGCCCGGACAGGCGCAGCCGGGGCTGTGGTGGGAAATCCTGCACAAAGAACCGCTGTGGCAGGCCGGATACGAACTGCTGGCCGAATACCTGGAAGCGCAAGGCAATTTTGCAAGCGCAACCGGGGTGC
>CAZNBK010000380.1:0-1620 GCA_964571105.1 uncultured Desulfovibrionaceae bacterium | reverse complement strand
CTCACGGCCATGGCCAAAACGAACACCAGGGAAAAAAGCATTTTTCTCATGATCGATACTCCTTAATGGTGATTGTTAAGATGCCAATAGTTTGCCCTTAATGACCCAAAAAAGTCAATTCTAAATTGTTGCGATGCCGTCTGGGCCTAGAGTATTTTAACCTTGCAATTATATGTTGGGAAATGTTTTGGCGCTGCCGGGTCGTGCTTTTTACTCGGACAACAAAATCTCGTCGACCAAATTGTGCAGTGCACGGCAGAGAGGTTTTTCTCTTTTTATATTCACCGCTGAGGCTTTGCTTAAGACCCGGCTTGCGGCTCGTCCGGGTTGCACCAAAAAGCGCAGTCTGGTATGTACCAGGTGTGCGTGGTGGGAATCTGCGCTGTTTCAGCCCTGCCTGGGGCGGCTTTAAGGCCGCCCGGCAGGGCGTTTTACGGGGTGCCGATTCGGCATGGGTTGCCCGCAATAAAGAAAAATGGTAAACAACTCAGTTCAAAAGCGATATTATCACCCCGCTTTCGCTCGTGCGAAGGCATAAACTTTTGCTCACAAGCGTTTATTTTTAAGGAGTTTGCATGGCCGGTCATAGTAAATGGGCTAATATCCAACATCGTAAATCCAGGCAGGACGCCAAAAAAGGCAAGGAATTCACCAAGGCCGCCAAGGAAATCATCCTGGCCGCCAAGGCCGGTGGGGGCGACCCTGCTACCAATGCCCGCTTGCGTAGCGCCATTGCTTCTGCCAAGACCGTGAACCTGCCCAAAGATAAAATTGAAGCCGCCATCCGCAAGGGCACCGGCCAGGATGCCGGGGGCGACTTGTATGAAATCACCTATGAAGGCTACGGTCCCGGCGGTGTGGCTTTTCTTATCGAGGTGGCTGCGGATAATAAAAACCGGGTTGTGGCCGAAGTGCGGTATATTCTGTCCAAACACGGCGGCTCCATGGGCGAAACCGGCTGCGTAAGCTGGATGTTTGACAGTAAGGGCGTTCTCTCTTTTGAAAAAGAAGGCAACGATCCGGAAAAGATCATGGAAATCGGCCTGGAAGCCGGCGCCGAAGACATTACCGACGAAGGCGAGCTCATTGAAGTGATCACCGCCCCCGGAGACTTTGAAGCCGTGCGCCAGGCTTTTGAAGACGCCGGGCTCACCCCGTCCGAAGCCGAAATGACCAAAATTCCGCAAAATTCCATTGATGTGGACGCGGAAACCGGTCGAAAACTGATACGTCTGGTCGATGCTTTGGAAGATAACGACGACGTGCAGAATGTCCACGCCAATTTTGAGCTTCCCGAAGAAGTTCTGGCTGAGTTGTAATTTCTCTGGAAGGACGGGGCGTCCACGGCCCCGTCCTTCGCTTATCCCCATATTCTCTCCGCTTTTTTCCCGATTTCTGCGTAGCAAACCGGCGGCGCGGGTTCTTGCGCTTTTTGCTGAATGCGTGCTAATTCTTTGCCAACGGTAAAGTTATGAATACACGCGCTGTTTTCTCTGCAAACGATGTCCTGGTGCTGGGTATAGACCCGGGTTCGCAATGCACAGGTTGGGGGCTGGCTGCCGAGTGTTCCGGCGTGCTCCGCCTGATGGACAGGGCCTTCGCGTCCTTCCCCGAAGGGGG
>CAZNBK010000379.1:0-1621 GCA_964571105.1 uncultured Desulfovibrionaceae bacterium | reverse complement strand
TGACGACGATCCTGCACGCCGGAGGCGTCCAGGGTGCCGCGAACAATGTGATAACGCACGCCGGGCAAGTCCTTTACACGGCCGCCGCGGATGAGCACCACGGAGTGTTCCTGCAAGTTATGCCCTTCACCGGGAATATACGCGGTAACTTCAATACCGTTGGTCAGGCGCACACGGGCAACCTTACGCAGAGCCGAGTTGGGCTTCTTGGGCGTAGTGGTATACACGCGGGTGCACACGCCGCGGCGTTGCGGGCAGGCTTGCAACGCGGGGGTCTTCTTTCTCTTTGCGACCGCCTCGCGTTCTTTTCTTACTAACTGGTTAATGGTAGGCATTACTTCCTCCAATAAATGGTTAAATCAGATTCACCGAAGCCGCTTCACTTAATCCGGTTCACGGACAATGTCAAGGTTTCGGGTGAAAAAACCGTTAAATTCCACCGGCAACCCGGCCCGACCTGCCGGGCATAGATTATTGAAAGGTTCCGTGAAATTTTCCCGCCGGGCAATAGTAGCCATGGCATCGTCAACTTTCAAGTTAATTATATTATGGTGGCTATGAATTTATCTTAGCACACGCTGCCTGGCGGATTGAATATTTAGGCGGTCTGTGCCATTATGTGCCCGATTCGGAGGAACACAGGGAGACTGATATGGGCAGATTTTCGCGCAGACCGGCCAAATTGGGCGCCAGCATCCTTTTCTGTATCCTGGGCATTGCCTATTGCGTGGCCGTGCTTCTCGGCCTGGCCGAACCTTTATGTGTGACCAACGGCTGTTCGCTGTATCAAGATTTCTCTGTGGCCGGCATCTCGCTGTGGCATGTGGGCATTATAACCTTTCTGGCCATAGCCGCCTTGTGCGTTACCCGCCGGGTCTGGCTGGCAGTGAACCTCTCGCGCCTGACCATACTGGCCGATTGCGGGCTGCTGCTGGTCATGGCCCTGACCACGCCCTGCCTGTCCTGCCTGGGTGTGGCCGTATGTTTGGCGCTGGTGTTCATTACCCTGTACCGGGCCAGTCTTATTTATGAAGGCTACAACCCGCCCTACCCCCGCTCCAAGCTGTTCCTCGCCTGGCTATTGCTTTTTGCCGCCGCCGTGGTCCCTTGCATTAAGGAGCTGAGCATGCCCGTTGCCTGGCACGGCCCGCAAGAAGCTTCGGTGCGACTTTATTTTTCGCCGCATTGCCCGGCCTGCATGCAAGCCATTGAAGCTGCCGCGCATTCACCCCTGCCGGTGGCTTATTATCCCGTGGCCGTTGATCTGGATGAATTAAAAATCATTGTAGCCCTTGAGCAGGATCTCAAATCCGGGGCGGATCTGGCCGAATCTTTGCGCAAGTATCGGGAAACCCCGCCCAGTTCGCTGCCGTTTAATTTTTCAACCTTAAAGGCCGCCTGGGTGACCTTGCGCAACCGCGCCGAAGTCATGGGCCTGGGCCAGGGTTCAGTGCCGCTGCTGCTCATCAACGGAGTGCCGCAGTGGGGCCAGGAACACTCCCAGCCCGCTCAGGATACCTACACGCCGCCGGCCCTGCCGGATTATCCGCCGGAGTTTGATTCGGGCCTGAACTACACCCCGCTGCCGGACGATGACGGCGCGGAACCCGGTTTTTCCCTG
>CAZNBK010000378.1:0-1647 GCA_964571105.1 uncultured Desulfovibrionaceae bacterium | reverse complement strand
AAATTGTCTCGGCGGATGCCTTGTGTGCTTCGCTCGTGGCGCTCGCATCTTGCACTGATGCTCTGCGGGCATAGCCCGCAAGGTTCGTTAGCGCACCGGGCAGAAGATGGGTTCGGAGGGCATTTCCAGGCCCAGTTCGTGGATGATATCCAGGGCCAGCATATCCAGGTTGGCGCGTAGCTGCCGGAAGCGCGTCTCGGACATGCTGAGGGCCGTTTCGCTGTTTTTGGTCCAGGCAGCCATGACCTCTTCCAACGGTTTGGCAATGCTGCAGGTTCCGGCATAGGGATCGTAGGCAGACACCAGCCAGAGTTTGCCGGGTTCGCCTTCCAGGCGGGCCTGGTAAGTATCGTTATTTTCCAATTCAAACAAAGGCAGATATTTGCTGAAATCCGCACGAGGATCGAGCATAAGCAGGAAACGACCGCTGTGCGTCTGCAAGCTGCGCGGGGCGATGATTCTGGCGCCCGGGGCCACGCTCCAGACCGAATCGGGATCAGCCAGGCTGAAATCAAAAAAGGGCTGTTCCGGGTCGCGGTTGCTGCAATCAAAGGACAGCGTGTGCTCAAGGCCCAGTGAAAATGTACATTTGCCCATGAGGGTAAGCTGAAAATCGCTTTGCAGGTGGGTGATGCCGGAGCGCAAATCAATACCGGTCCAGCCGCTGGCCGACAGTTCGTTGTAGCCGCCCCAGAAAAACACCCCGGCGTCGTTAGCTGCTGTTTCCCGGATCAGGCTGAAAGACTGGCCCGCGCGGTTGAGATCGGCCCGCAGGGGGGCGAACAAAGCCACAGAGCCGGGGCCGTTGACCAGCACCTGGATATGGCTGCCGAGTTGGGAGTCAAAGTAAAAACTGTTCACGCCCGTGTTGGCCGAATAACCGGCAAACATGGTCAGCTTCCCGGTTTCCGAATTCAGAGTGACGCGCAGGCTTTGGCCCGAGGCCGTGCATACGGCCCAGCCGACCGCACCGTGCTGTAAAAAAGCGGTTGGTTCAGGCGGGTTGCCTGTGCCTTGGGCGCGGGCTTCCAAGCCTGTGCAGAATATGGAGATGAAAATTATCCCCGCCAGGGCAATGATGGTTCGGTAATGGGAAATGAGCGGGAAACTGCCATACATGGTATAACTATAGTCATGCGAGTAAATTTCTGTCAAACCGCCATGCTGAGCGCGGGCAAGGCAGACACCTTAATTAATAAATGTTGCCAGTGCAGAATTGTTGAGTCCGCCCCGGATTTTTAAGATAGATTCTTCGCGTTGCTCAATGAGCCGCCAGGATGTGGGGGTATCCACTTTCTGTGGATAGGCATTACTTTCAATCGGGGTTAAGGAGGGGAGAGTTTGAGAGGGGAACCACAAGGGCATCATGCCCTTGAGGTTCCCCTCTCATATGTTCTGTTAAACCGCGGTGGCGGTGTTGTTGATGTTGACCAGCAGCGGTTCTTCTTCCAGTTCTTCGAGGAACTTGTCCGCTTTTTCTTTTTGCTCGGGGACCACGATATCGGTGTATTCATATTCGCGGTAGCCGGTACCGGCCGGAATCAGGCGGCCAACGATGACGTTTTCTTTAAGGCCGCGCAAGTGGTCGGTTTTACCCTTGAGGGCAGCCTCAGTGAGCACCGTGGTGGTTTCCTGGAAGGAAGCGGC
>CAZNBK010000377.1:0-1649 GCA_964571105.1 uncultured Desulfovibrionaceae bacterium | reverse complement strand
CCTTCTCTCGATATTCATAGTCCCAAAGCGCGGGCGCTGTTGAGCATGAGCTCGTCAAAGGCTTCGTCGCTCCAGTTCAGGTCTTTTTGGAGCAGGTCATATTCGGTGGCCGGGTCAAAGAGCGGGTAATCGCTGCCGAAGAGGATGAACTCGCGGGGGTGGCGGCGGAAGATTTCATCGCGCAGGGCCGGGTCCAGAAACGGCAGGGCGCTGGAGGTGTCAATATAAATGGGTTTGCCGATGTAGGCTTTCAGGGCGTGTTCCCAGTGCAGATACCCGCCCAGGTGCGCGGCAATGAAGCGCACCTTGGGAAAGCGCTGCCGCAGGGCCTCAAGTTTGTAGGGGCAGGAGGGGTTTTGCGCGGGCGGCAGGGTGTCGCCCACGTGGCACATGACCAGCATATCCTCGCCGATAAAATCCAGCAGGGGCAGCAGGGCCGGGTCGTCGAGAAAGAAATTTTGAAAGTCGGGGTGCAGCTTGATGCCCAGCACCCCGGCTTTTTTCATGTCCAGGAGCTGGTCTTCCCAGTCCGGGCAGCCGGGGTGGATGGCCCCGAAAGAAATGAACCGTTCGGGGTATTCGGCCTGGATATCCCGGGCAAACTTGTTGGCCGGAATCACCTGAGCCGGAGTGGTGGCCGCGCAGAGCACCACGGCCATGTCCAGGGGGCCGTGGGCCAGCCGGGCCGCAAGGTCTTCGGCCAGGCCGTTGCCTTGCGGCTGGATATGGTAGTGGTCGCGCAGTTGGTCAATGACCTTATGGGCGATTTTGGGATGAAAAGCATGGGTATGAATGTCTACGTACATCGGCGAAAAATACCCTGCTCGCGCTGTTTGTCAATGCTGGTGACAAAATTCACGAGACACAGCGGACCTTTGGGCAAAGCAAAAGCGCCCACCCATTAGCCCGCCCCGCACAAAAAAACCGGGGGCCTTGCGGCCCCCGGCGGAATTGTGTCCAGATTCAGATTTGTTTGGAATTTTGCTTAGAAAGCGTAGCGGAAGCCCACAGCGAACTGCCAGGCGTCGTCGGTGTCGTTGTCGAAGCTGACGCCGCCGATATCGGAGTCGTCAATGTCCACATGGATGTAGCCGATCTGGTTGAACAGGGTCAGGCCTTCCATGATTTCATAGGACGTATCCAGGTTGACTTCCACACCCCAGTCATCGGAGGTGTACAGGTAGCCGCCCCACAGAGCGGGGTTGCCACGAACGATAAAGGGGATATTGCCGATGTCGTCATCGGAGGTGCCGCGGAAGTAGGCCACGCGCAGGGCGTTGGTCATCTTGTCGATCAGCTTGATGTCTTCCAGGCCGATGCCGATACCCCAGGTGCCGGTGATGTTGTTGCCGTTGATCACGTGTTCACGCTGAATGGTGAAGTTGTTGGACCAGCCGAAGGAGGTGTAGCCCCAGTCCGGAGACAGGGTGGGCATCAAACCGTCCAGGCCGTCTTCGTCGGCGCCGGAGCCGTACCAGCCGAACAGCATCGGGGTTACTTCTTCAAACTTGTAACCGAAATGGGCGGACACAGCCCAGCCGTCACGGTCGTTGTCAACATCGGTCACATGCAGGGGATTTCCGGCCAGATCATAGCCGTACCAACCATCATAGTCGTCGCTGCTGTACTTGCCGTACATGAAGTCCAGG
>CAZNBK010000376.1:0-1663 GCA_964571105.1 uncultured Desulfovibrionaceae bacterium | reverse complement strand
GCTGTCCGTGGCCACAGCCGGAAGCTACGGTGCGGTGGAGCTTGGCGATATCCGCGGCGGCGGCATGCTCGGTTCGGCCATTGTCAAGTTCCTGCTGTTGTACTTCAGCCCTCGCGGCACCATCCTGTTTTGGGTGTTCACCTTCCTGGTGTCCATGCAGCTTTTGCTGGGCATGTCCTGGATAAATCTGCTTAAGTCACTGTTCGGCAAGAAGAAGGATGAGCGCAAAAAAGGCTTTGTCCGTAAAAAAGACCCCCGGGTGGAGCAGCAGAAAAAAGCCGGGGCGCCGGCCCGGCCTCCGGCGTTCTTCATGCGGTTGAGTAGGCTCTTCCCCGGCGGAGGGCCTGGTTCTGCGGAGACCAGAACCCTGGACATCGCGCCGGATATGCTCACTTTTGGCGAGCCTTTGCCTGTGCTGCCGCCGGATCATTCCGCTACGGGCGAACAAGTTATTTCTCCCAGTGCCGAACGCCTGGCCTTGACCGGAAAAGACGCCGACCCGGACTCTGACTTTATTTTCAGCTCCAATGCCGATGGCGCGGGGTCCGGTTTCGGGGATAAGCAGAAACCGGTCAGAACCGTAGCCGGGAAAAGCGGCGGGCGGAGAAAATCCATGCTGCCGGGCGTGGACCTGCTGAGCACTCCCAAACCGCTGGAAAACGCGGTTACCGACGAAGAGCTGACCAGCCGGGGCAAAAGTCTGATTGACTGTCTGGCCGATTTCGGCATTCAAGGCAGGCTGGTGGGCATTGTTCCGGGGCCGGTGGTGACCATGTTTGAAATCCGCCCGGCTCCCGGCATTAAAGTCAGCCGCATTGCCGGTTTGTCCGATGACATTGCCCTGGCCATGCGGGCCGTGGCTGTGCGCGTGCAGGCCCCCATTCCCGGCACGGATACCGTGGGCATTGAAGTGCCCAATGACGTGCGGGAAGCGGTCTCGTTCAAGGAAGTGGTCGATTCGGCCCCGTTCAAGCATACAGCCTCGCTTTTGACCATGGCTTTGGGCAAGGATACGGTGGGGCGGCCTTTTGTGGCCGATCTGGCCAAAATGCCGCACCTTCTGGTGGCCGGGGCAACGGGCGCGGGCAAATCTGTTTGTCTGAACTCCATTTTACTGAGTCTTCTCTACCGGGCGCAGCCGGATGAATTAAAGCTCTTGCTCATTGACCCGAAACGTATTGAATTGGCTGTATATGCAGATTTGCCGCACCTGGTCCATCCTGTGGTTACCGAAATGTCACAGGCCAAGAGTGCCCTGGATTGGGCCGTGCAGGAAATGGACCTGCGTTATGCGGCCATTGCGCAACTGGGCGTGCGCAACTGCCTGGCTTATAATGAACGGCTGGCCGAGCTGCAAAAGAGTGATCCGGAAGCCGTGGCCAACCTCTCGTCTATGCCGTATCTGGTCATTATCATTGACGAACTGGCCGATCTCATGCTCACTGCGGCCAAAGAAGTGGAAACCAGCATTGTGCGCTTGGCCCAACTGGCTCGCGCGGCGGGAATCCATCTGATTCTGGCCACGCAGCGCCCCAGCGTGGATGTGGTTACCGGCCTGATCAAGGCCAACTTCCCTTGCCGCATATCCTTCCAGGTTACATCCAAGCACGATTCACGCACCATTCTGGATACAGTGGGGGCCGAACATCTGCTGGGCAAGGGC
>CAZNBK010000375.1:0-1678 GCA_964571105.1 uncultured Desulfovibrionaceae bacterium | reverse complement strand
AAAATTGAAAACGTGGGGCGCGGTTGCCGGGGCGGGAAAGCACAATCAGCGAGAGCGGGAAACACCCAACGCGGACGCTGAAAGGACTTCTGCTAATCAGCATCTTATCGGTACTCCGGGGATGGATAATGTCGCTGCCGTGAAAGAGGCTATCGGCAGTCAGCGAATCCGGAAAAATGCTGTTCTTGGCGTAGAAATGCTTTTGTCAGCAAGCCCTGAATACTTCCGTCCGCACAATCCAGAAAAAGCGGGGGCCTATGATGGCTCCCGCTTGGAAAAATGGAAGACCGCTTCAATGGACTGGCTCAATGAGAAGTATGGTAACCGTGTTGTGTCTGCCATTCTGCACGTTGACGAGGCCACCCCGCATATTCATGCGCTACTTACCCCGCTGGATGACAAGGGTAAACTGAACTGCCGTGCGCTGTTTGGAGGCACACGGCATACTCTTTCCCAACTCCAAACCGAATATGGAAATGCGGTTTCCAGCTTGGGTATATCGCGCGGTATTGAAAATTCCCGCGCCACTCATCAAAAGGTAAGTCGTTTTTACGCGCTAACTCAAGCAAAGGATGCTCCTGAACTTCAATTTGCCCAGAGCTATAAATCAGCGACCATGCCGGGAGTTATGCGGACTGACAAGAGTCTGAAAAAGTACGAGCATGAAGCTGCCCTGAACGGTGCTACGGCCCAGAAAAATGCGGATGCGGAAGTCATTTCCGTTGTTCACAATAAGAATATCCTGCTTACACAGGAAAACTTCCGATTAAAGCAATCAAATTCAAAACTCTGTAAGGAAAAGGACGAACTCCAAAAGCAACGAGAGCTTTTGCGGGGTATTGATTTGGGCCAAGTCCTTACGCGACTTTTTGAGGCCAAGGGGCCATATCGCAAAGGGGAACGGCAATATTACATTCTGCCGAGTAGTAAAGAGGTGGAAGTTACCAATTCGCGCTGGAAAGCAGAAGACAAACGTGGTGGCGGGGCCATTGACCTAGTAATGCACCTGCGCGGTTACGCACAGCATAATATGGATAAGGCTATGGGCGAACTGGCTTGTACGTTCGGCAAAGAAAAAGTCATCAGGGAGATTGGGGCTAAAGCCATGAGCGAAGCGGAATTAACTGTCAGAAGAGCGGAAAGAGCGTTTACGCCAGAGAAGAACGTGCCAGAACAGCGGCAGGGGCAAAATTTTAGCCGCTAAAATCTTTTGCTCTACTTTTTAGTCTGTTTGCGCGGCCTGCCAACCTTCTGGGGCGAAGGTTGCGGGCCGTTCTCCATTTCAGCGTCTATGCGCTTCATAAGTTCCGCAGGGGCAATTTTTAAAACACGGGAAATCTGAACGAGGCCATTCACGGTCAGATTTTTATGCCCATGCTCCAAAAGAGATACATAGCTTTCAGATAGACCGGAAAAGCCCGCTAATTGTCCTTGGGTAAGGCCAGAGGATTCTCGGGCTTCTCGGATAACTTTACCGATGGCCCATGCTAGTTGCGGGATAATATCCATTATTGCTGTATAGCTGAGTGGTTGCACAAAAATAATGACTATAGTAAATATTGATTGTGCGATTCACTTTGGCGTTCCTTTTAATCGCTTGCTTGCCGGTACTCGCGTCCGGTGCGGAAGTCGTAAAAATTATAGATGGAGACACTATAGTTTTGGATGATTCTAGCCG
>CAZNBK010000374.1:0-1680 GCA_964571105.1 uncultured Desulfovibrionaceae bacterium | reverse complement strand
CCTGAATGCCGGACATGAATTCACAGAACAGGTGCAGGATTTTTTGGTCTTTATCGGAAAAGGAATATTGGCGCTTGGAGTCAACACAGAGCACGCCCTTGCCGCCCGGCAAAGGCGCGGCCATAAAGGCTTTGATATTCATATCTTCGTTGTCGCGATAATAACCTAAGGCATGCTTGCCCTGCTCCACATTATTGACCAGAAGCGGCTGCTGGTCGCGCAGCACCCAGCCGGCCAGGCTTTGGCCCGGGCTGATTTCCGCGCCGGAATCAACATGATCGCCAAGGCTGAAATTGGCGGCGATAAGATACTTGTCCTGTTGCCCGGTGGGCAGGATGAGCACAGCCGAATAGGCGTCAAATACGCTGCAAACGACACCCAGCAGTTGATTATATGCGGAAAAGTCAGTCATGGTTTCCTGTTGGCCGCTTTCAGCGACGACCTGTATGGATTTGCCGCGCTTACCCAGCCCGGCGCGATACTCCTTAGAGATTTAACCCCAATCGCGCCTGAATACAAGTTTTTATCCAAACTGGTTTCAGATAATATTTGAAAACACTTGAAAACATCGCCCAGGCCATGCATAAACTTGCACAGACCGACTCCTTGGGCTACTTTTCGCAGGTTATGCTGAATACATATTTACAGAGACTCCGGATAGTTTTGAGCGCGGTTTGGGGCATGCTGGCCTGCCTGACGCTGGTGTTCATGGCCTCACGCCTGGCCATGTACCTGTCTTTTGTCAATCAGGACATGCTCGTCGGGTACACCGATGATTTGCGGCGGATGTGGCTGACCGGATTGCGCTATGATATGCGGGTTTGCGCCATTATGCTCCTGCCCGTGCCCGCTCTGGCCCTGTTTTTATGCGCCGGAACCCGTGCCTGGCACTGGATGCAGCGCCTGGGGGCAGCCATTTTCAGCCTGGCTGCGTTCATTGCGGCTTTCTTCGCCATTGCCAACTATTATTATTACCAGACATACAATACCTACATCGATATCTTTGCCTTCGGTTTTTTGGCCGAAGACCAGGGCGCGGTAATGGAAAATTTTTGGGACGACTACCCGGTCGTCTTTATGGGGCTGGGCCTGGTCGCGTTCACTTATCTGACGGCACGGCTCGGCACGCGCCTGCTTTTCTCCCCGCGCCGCGAAATCAAACAAAGCGCCGCAGCAGCAAAAAACCCCAAGGCCTACCAACGGCGCTCCCTTGTGCTGGCGGTTATTTCCGTCGGCCTGCTGATACTGGCTGCCCGGGGCAGCTTGGGAACATTTCCGTTGGGCCGCAACGACGCCCAGATTTCGGACCTCGAAGTGCTGAACAAGCTCACCCCCAACGGGTTAATCACCTTGCATTGGGCGGCCAAAGATTATCGCCGGGACATCACCTTCAAACCGGTCACTGAGGAAGACGGGCTGCATCTGCTTGAGCGCTCCGGCCTGGGCAGCCTGCTGGGCAAAACTCCTGACAATGACTGGCTGAAAACTCATCCGCCGCACGTGGTGCTGGTCATGCTGGAGAGCTTCGGCAGCAATATGCTGGCCCTGGACCAGTTGCCGGAGAATGATTTGCTCGGCTCGTTGCGCGCGCACTTTGAAACGGATTTCCTGTTCCGGCGTTTTCTGCCCGAAGGCAACGGCACCGCACCTTCCCTGGCCGCAATATTTTTCCAGAGTCCG
>CAZNBK010000373.1:0-1685 GCA_964571105.1 uncultured Desulfovibrionaceae bacterium | reverse complement strand
TGTCCAGGCCGGTGTAATTTAGGGGGTCCAGCCCGGAGAAGCGCAGCAGGGCAGGGTTCCAGAGGAGCAACTGCCGGTTTTGCAGCTCAAAGGCCAGGGTGGGCACCGGGCTATGTAAAAAAGCCGCCAGGCCGGGAAAATCGGACAAGTTTGCCGGGTGGGAGAAGGCGTTTTTTTGCTTTTTATTCATGTGTGTGGCCCTGAATGCCTGTAGTATTAATGTAGAGCATTTTAACCTTGAAATTATATATTGGTAAAATGCTCTGGCGGTGCGAAGCGAAGCGTAGCAGCGCCCGCGAGATTGAAGCAGGCGGGATTTACTCCCGCCGTGGCGACAATCTCAATGCGAAAAGGTTCTAAATATATAAAGACGATTTGGAAAAACATCAATATACAGGGGTTTTAACTTTTGCGCTGGCAAGGGGTGAAAGCCTCATAGACACTAAAGGAGTTGGTATGAATAACAGCGTTTTGATGGCCGAGATGACCTGGCCGGAATATCAGGAAAAAATCAATAACGGCGCGGTGTGTTTTTTACCGGTGGGTTCGCTGGAGCAGCACGGGTATCATATGTGCCTGAATGTGGACACGCTGCTGCCCACCTCGGTATGCGAGGTGGTGGCCAAGGTGGTGGACGGGGTGGTGGTGCCTTGCGTTCAGTACGGCTATAAATCCCAGCAGCGCTCGGGCGGCGGGAATTATTATCCCGGCACTGTTTCTCTGGATGCGGCCAATCTGGTCGGCACCATTCGAGACATCCTGCGCGAACTGGTCAGGCATGGCGCGCGCAAGATAGTGCTGGTCAGCGGGCATTATGAAAACAACATGTCCATGCTGGAAGGCATTGACCTGACCTTGCGCGATTACCGGATGGAATACAACGACGACAAGCTGCGCATCATCATGCTGTCCTACTGGGATTACCTGAACGACCAGGGCGTGATCGACACGCTTTACCCCGACGGCTTGCCCGGCTGGGATGTGGAGCACGCCGGACTGTTTGAAACCTCGCTGATGCTGGCGCTTTATCCGCACCTTGTTGACCTGGACCGGGCTGAAAAGCACGCCCCGGCCAAGTTCCCGGCCTATGACGTTTTCCCGCCGCACAAGGAGTGGACGCCCGCGCCCGGCACGCTGTCTGCCCCGCAAGGCTCCACTGCCGACAAGGGCAATTTGATTCTTAAAGTCTGCACCAGCGGCATTGTCGAAGTTGTTAAAAAGGAATTCGGCGTTTAAAGCATAATCTATAAGAATAGGTTTTGCCTATGCCTCCTTAGGCGCAGGGGATGCAGGGCTAAGCCCTGCACCCTCATTAGGGAGTGGTACGTTTGGGTATGCCCAACGGGGAGCCTCCAGCGGCGCGGAGTGGAACGAAGCGCAGCCGTTAGGCGAACATAAGTGAGCCTTACGGATGAGGTCCGCAGGGCGACAGGCCTACGGAGTACCCCCGAATGACGGTGAGAGGAACCGCACTACGCGTTACTCCGGCTGACGGGGTGAGGCACCGCCAGGAAGGCGGTGGTCGCGCAGCGGGAGCGCAGTGAAAACCACGCTTTTCACAAGCGACCCTCGAATCCGGCACAGGACGTGCCGGTGAGAGGTATACGATAAAGGCAAGGGCCGCACAGGACGTGCGGCAGCCGCGCAGCGGTCGCGCAGTGAAAACGACGTTTTTCACAAGCGAC
>CAZNBK010000372.1:0-1698 GCA_964571105.1 uncultured Desulfovibrionaceae bacterium | reverse complement strand
GGTATACAAATCCAGATTTTGCAGAACTTTATCCACATAGCGCCTGGTTTCAGCGGCAGGCAGGCGCGTGGTCAAGCGGTGATAGACTTCTTTGGCGGACATGCCGTTTATGACGCTGATGGCCTTATCCTTGTCCTTGCCGAAAACGCGCATCACTGCGCCGGGTCCGCCGTTATAGGCGGCAATGGTGCACAGCTCGCGCGCCGCCGGGTCCTGCACTCCGCCGAAGTAATTTTTAGCCAGAATATGCAGGTAAGCCGCGCCATATTCCATGCTGTTGGCCGGATCCAGCAAAAAACCGGGAGACGGGCGCTGCCGCTGTCCGGTAAGGTGCTGGCGCACTTCCAGCCCGGCTGAGCCGGGCACCACCTGCATCAGCCCGTAAGCTTTGGCCGAACTCACGGCCAGCGGGTTAAATGAGCTTTCCGTTTTGGCAATGGCAAACAACAAGCGTTCGGCCAGACCGAAGCGTTCGGCATTGCGGCTGACCAGGTCTTCATACTGTCTGGCCCGCTGCGACAGATGCGTCTTGTCCAGGGGGATGGTTACCCGTAACACCGGCTGCGCCCTGCCGTTCACGGCAATGCGCCTGGTTTCCGCCCCCTCGCGAATGGCCGATTCCGCGTATGCCTGCGCCGACCCGGCCAGGCGAATGGGCCGCCCGTCCTGATCAAGCACCTGCCCGTAGAGCATGGGTTCGCCGTCCTGGGGCGGGTCTTTGGCCGTGTATAAATCCACCCGCTGGTAATCTCCGGGGGTAAGCAGCGTGGAAACAATGGCTTCCTTTAAGCTGCGCACCGGATTGAGCGTGTCCACGGTTTCCACCACCAGCACCCCGGCCTCAAAATCAATATCCGCCCTGGCCCGATAATCTTGAGTATATTTCACATATTCGGTGCGGTCCGGCACCCGGACTTCATCTTTGCCCCAGGTGCGGGCCACCTCGTCGCGCAAACGCTGCTCGGCTTCCGGCGACCAGCGCGAATTCATTTCCAGATCATCGGATGAAACCGAAACCGCAATACTCAGTTGCGACACAACTTCGCGGCGGCTGTTCAAATCCGCTCCGGCCTGCTCCCAGGCCAGATGCAGACCGCCGCCTGCCAGCAAAAGCATGGCTGTATATGCGATAATCTTGCTCATTGCCGATAAACTCCGTTAAACAGACGCAGCAGAGCGCCTGACTTCTTATCGGCAGCACAGCATTTTTTTTTAGATCTTACAGGTAGGTCTTGCAGGGCTGCCGCCCTGCCAGGGCTGCGGCAGGGGATAATCCCCTGCACCCCCCAGGGCTAAGCCCTGGACCCTCATTAGGGAGTGGTACGCTTCGGCATGAGCACTAGGGAGCGGCCTACGGAGTACCCCCGAATGACGGTAAGAGGTGCCGCACAGCGCGTTGCTCCGGCTGGTGGGGCGAGGGCCGCACAGGAAGTGCGGCAGCCGCGCAGCGGTCGCGCAGTGAAAACGACGTTTTTCACAAGCGACCCTCGAGTGTCGCACAGGAAGTGCGACCGAGAGGTATATTATAAGGTCGTGCGGCAGCCGCGCAGCGGTCGCGCAGTGAAAACGACGTTTTTCACAAGCGACCCTCGAGCCTCCAGCGGCGAAGCAGCCGTTGCATGAGCGCGCAAGCTAGCGAATGCTACGGATGAGGTCCGCAGAGCGTCAAAGCGGAAACCACGCTTTCCGCGCAGCGAC
>CAZNBK010000371.1:0-1725 GCA_964571105.1 uncultured Desulfovibrionaceae bacterium | reverse complement strand
TGCACGACAAAGCAAGCGCCTCCGGTCGGCAAGCCGGAACCCCCCGGCGGCCCAACGCAAAACGGCCTGCGGGCCTGCCGAGCAAGTGTAAAAAACATCACCGCAGGCCGGGCTTACATACTCCAGACGTTAAGATTTGAGAAGCCGGAAAATTGCAAATACCCCGCCGAATTCAAGGTCATGAAAGTCTTGCTTTAACCATTCGAGTTGCCTAAATTAACCAAGCGCTTTTTGCTGTGCGCCTGCACCCGTTTACTGCACCCGTTTACTGGACCAGTTTATATGACTAAAGCCTGCTGTAAAGCCGATATTCCCTCAACTGCACCCGATGCGAGCGCAATCTGCCGGGTGCTGCGCGAGGCCGACATGCCCATACCTTCCGCCCAGGCGCTGGATAATCTGGCCGTTTATCTGACCTTGCTTATGAAGTGGAACAAGGCCATGAATCTTGTGGGTGCGCGCAATTGGCAGACGGCATTAACCGACCTGGTTGCGGACAGCCTTTTTTTGGACAATTTTTTGAACGGGCTCAAACTACCGCCAGTGCCGGAAATTTGGGACCTGGGCGCCGGAGCCGGACTGCCGGGCATTCCTTTGCGGATCCTGAATCAAACCGGGGTTTACCGCATGGTTGAAGCCAGAGAGAAGCGGAGTCTGTTTCTGGGCAATGTGCTGGCCCGGTTAAAGCTGCCGCGCACTTTCTGCCACCAGTCCAGAGCCGAGCAATTTTTCGCCTCGCCTCCCGGCGCGCCAAGCGCGGATGTGGTTATCAGCCGGGCGTTTATGCCCTGGGTTGATGTCCTGGCTTTTGTTCAAGCACACCTTTCAGCCAACGGCCTGGTTATTATTTTGGCCAACGGGCCCGAGCTTGACGAGGCCCCCCCCGGCTGGACAGAGGCAGATCATCTGGTTTACACTTTACCCGGCGGCGCGCGCAGATTTCAGGCCTTTACCCCGGCTTCCTGACCTGCCCGGCCCACCTCCTGAAACTTAAACCACGGCGGCCTACTTTAATTTTTTCATTGTATTATTAAACAAGTTAATTAAAATCTGCTTTTGCTGAAGCGCAGTTGCGCGGCAGCCAGATTTGCTTACCAGATTTGCTTACAAGGACTAAACATGAACGATTTTGCACTGCTTTTCCCCGGCCAAGGCGCGCAAATACCCGGCATGGGCCGCGATTTTGCCGAAGCCGACCCGGAAATAATGGACCTGTGGAAACAAGCTGAAAAAATAAGCGGCCTGCCCTTGCGCGGCTTATATTGGGATAGCGATGACGAGGCCATGCTGGACACCCGCAATTTACAGCCGGGGCTGACCGTTTCCCTCTTGAGCGCCTGGGCCTATCTTTCCCGTTATTTAAAGCCTGTGGCCGCAGCCGGGCACAGCCTCGGCGAATACAGCGCCCTGGCCGCAGCCGGGGTGTTGTCATTCAAAGATACGCTCACGGCGGTTTCCATCCGGGGAAAACTGATGGCCGAGGCCGACCCCGGCGGAACAGGGGCCATGAGCGCGGTGCTCAAGCTTTCTTTGTCCACGGTGCTTGAATGTGCGGCCCAAGCCCAGGAACAGGCGCAGGAACTGGTCATTGTCGCCAATCGCAACACACCGGCCCAGTTTGTGCTCAGCGGAACCAAAGCTGCGGTCGCCCAGGCTGCCGAGCTGGTAAAACAAGCCGGGGGCAAGGTCATTCCCCTGGCGGTAAGCGGGGCTTTTCACAGCCCG
>CAZNBK010000370.1:0-1727 GCA_964571105.1 uncultured Desulfovibrionaceae bacterium | reverse complement strand
AATGCCGAGGCAGTATTTTTCAGGGTAGTCATGCTAACGCGCCTGCCTGGCCCAGCTTAATTTTCTGAGCTCGATAATCCGGAAGATCCAGTCCAGCAGCGCGCCGGTGGCCCCGATGCACAACATCCCGGCAATGACAATGTCCACCCGGCCCATGGAATAGGCGTGGATAATCAGATAGCCCACCCCGGACAAACTGCCCGGCAACATTTCCGAGGAAATCAGGCACGACCAGGACAAAGCCAGCCCGATGCGCAGGCCGTTGAAAATGCCCGGCGCGGAACCGGGCAGCAGAATTTTGCAAAAAATATCGGCCTCTTTTGCGCCCAGCACCCTGGCTGCGTCGAGAAAGGTTACCGGTACAGAGCGCACGCCCTGGTAAGTGCTGGTCAGTATGGGGAAAAATCCGCCGATGAAAATAATGAAGAGCATGGAGATTTTGATGCTGTCAATATAGGGATATAGCGGTCCGGCGGAGATGTGCAGGATTGCGGCCAGGCTGAACAGCCCGGTCCAGGCGAGCATCAGCGGCACCCAGGCCATGGGGGGCATGGGTCTGAACAACTCGATGAAGTTGCTCAGCAGCCTGTCCAGGCGTGGACTGTAGCCCATGGCCACCCCAAGCAGGATGCCTAAGACTGCGGCCACGGCAAAGGCAATGGCCACGCGCACGAAGCTCATGGCCACATTTTGGATTAATGAGCCCATGGACAACAGCGGCTCGGTTGGGTTGGTCAGAATATCCCAAATTTTGTGAACCGGCGGCAAAATCATATTGTTGTCGATAATGGGCGTGAAATAGTGCCAGATGCCGAGCAGCAGCACCGGCACAAGCAGCGGAAGGCAAAAAGTGTAGAACAGACGCTTCATTGGAGCCGTTTAACTTTGAAATGTTGCAACGGCCCGCACCGGCATATCTACCGGTGCGGGCCGTAATTGCATTTATTGTACGAACCTGGTGTCCAGGATCAAAGACTGCACATCTTTGAAGTCTTTGCCCTTCAGCTCACCGCTGATGTAGCCGGTTTCATCCAGCGACTTCAAAAAGCCCGCAGCCCCTTCAAGCCAGCTTTCGTTGAATTCGCGCAGGTAGGTGGGCAGGACCGTTTTGCTGGTATCCTGCTCCATGCCCAGCATCTCTCCGGCGATCATGCCGGCCTGTTCCTGGTTTTCCGTGCACCAGTCGCCGGAGGCGTTCAGGAATTTGACCATGGCCCGGACCAGGTCTTCATGTTTTTCAATGAAGGCGTCCGACGCCGCAATGATACAGCAGGGGTACATGGCCCACTTGCCGTCCGGGGGCATTTTGCGCAGTTCCTGGATGTAGGTGCCGTAACCTCTTTCCACGGTTACCTGCGGGAAAGGATCCGGGCCCACGGCGCCGTCAATCTGGTTGCTGGCCATGGCCGGTTGCAGGTTGGTGTAGCCCTTCAGGTTTACATACAGCACATCGGCGTCGCTATCGTAGGGGTCTTCTGTGGAAGTAAGGCCTTCGGAAGCGATTGCCCCGCGCGTAATGATGATGGGCGCGCTGGTTGGCGAGTGATAGCCGATTTTGACCGGGGTTTCGGAGTTTTTGATGTAGGCGATAAATTCATCCCAGGTTTTCGCCGGGATATTGCTGTTAATGGCCAGCCCGCCCGTGGCCAGCACCAACGGGGAAACGACCTTGATCTTGATGCCCTGGTCCACGGCGGCAATGGCTCCGCTCAGGGAGAAAATAGCCA
>CAZNBK010000369.1:0-1730 GCA_964571105.1 uncultured Desulfovibrionaceae bacterium | reverse complement strand
CGCGTGCCTTTCGCAAAATCGCCTTGGATTTTGCGCATTTATAAGGGAAATGTGTTTTTGCCTTTTGGCTCCAATGGCAGTATTTGGCATTTGAGTTTTGCAACATTTCAAAATTAAGCGGCTCTAGGGCTGCGAGTTTTTTTGCGCTTGAAAGGCCCGGAACAAAGCTTTTCCCATTGCTTGCCCGGGATAACGCACACATGGACATAACCGGAACGCCGGATTATAATGTTTTGTTATGAGCAAAGCAAAAGACAAAATCGTCCTGAATATTGCCAATGTTTTTTTGGACCGGGACGGCACCGTCATTGAAGACCGCTCTTATTTGGGCGATCCGACCGGTGTGCGCTTGCTGCCGGGAGCCGTAGAAGGCTTGGCCCGGTTCACCGATCAGGGCTTGAAATTGTTTGTGGTCACCAACCAGTCCGGCATCGGGCGAGGTTATTTTAGCCAAGAAGATTATCTGGCCTGCCGGGCGCAGTTGCATACCATGCTCCTGACCCATGATATTCACATCAGCGGCGAAGCCTTTTGCCCGCACGAGCCGGACTCGGGTTGTGACTGTCGCAAGCCCAATCCGGGCATGTGGCGGCAACTGGCCAAAGCCCATGCGCTCAAGGCTGAAAGCAGCATGATCATCGGCGACAAGGCGTCGGACTTGGAGTTTGGCTATGGCGCGGGGTTTGCCCTTAGCGCGTTGGTGCTTACCGGGGAAGGGTCGAAAACCGCCGTCAAACTGGAGATCCCGGACAGCACCCTCAAGCAGTGCCAAAAGAACGGCACTGCGCTTGTGGTTGATGGGAAGGGACGCCAGCTTTTGCTCGCCAATGATCTGAATTCCGTGGCCGATTGGGTCCTGCCCCGTCTGGCTTGATGGTTCTTGCCCCGATTGGTTATTTTTCTTTCTTGAAGCAGCGTTTATAATCAGATAAAGAAAAGCCGCCGCAGGGCGATGATGCGCCGGAGGCCAGCTTTTAAACATGCCGAAACCTAAAACTCTCCCCGATATATTCCGCAAAATCGCCGTCTGGAACACAGCGTTTCTGGGCGATGCCCTGCTGACCCTGCCGCTGTTGCGGGCGCTTAAAGCCGCCTACCCACACGCCGAAGTCCATTATTTTGTGCGCAAAGGGTATGGGAGCATTTTTGCGGAGCATCCGGATATCACCAGTGTGCATGAAGTGGACAAAAACGGGGAGTACCGGAGTTGGCCCGCCTGGTTCCGGCTTGGGAAAAAGCTGGCGGCAGAAGGGTTTGATCTCTGGCTCAGCCCGCACAAAAGCCTGCGCAGCGCGGCCATGGCCCGCATGAGCAAGGCCAGGGTGCGCATCGGCTATAATAAACCGCTTGCCGGTCGTTTGTTTTATACCCACACGGTAGCGCGGCGGTTTAACGAACTGGAAGAAATCGAACGTATTTTGCAACTGATCGGCCCGTTGGGCATTCCCCAACCTGGCCGTCCCTGGCCCATGCCCGCTCTGCCCGATGCCGCCCGGCAGGCTGCCGATGATTTTTGGGAAACTTTGCCGCCCGGCCCGGTGCTGGGAATTCACCCCGGTTCGGTCTGGCCCACCAAGCGCTGGCCTGCCGAATATTTTGCGGACATTGCCGTGCGCGCGCTGTGGCTGGAGCGCACCGTGCTTATTTTTGCCGGACCAGGAGAAGAGGACACCGCCCGCGATGTCATGACCCAGGTGGCCTCCATTTTGGGCGAAGGTGACGAAGTGATG
>CAZNBK010000368.1:0-1745 GCA_964571105.1 uncultured Desulfovibrionaceae bacterium | reverse complement strand
CTTTAAGGAAGGCTTCAATTTTCATGTGCCGACCTTGTGGGATTTTGAAGATGACGCCTGCCTTATGAGCGCTGCGGAAGATGCGTTTTTTTTGCATGACGAGGCTGCCGCCAAAAATGATCTGCTCCGGGTTTTGCGCGAGCATCGGCTGGTGGTTATTTCCGACGGCACCCGCGAGCAGCTTAACCTTTGCCGGGTTAACGTGACTTTTGCCCGGGCCTGGAAAGAGTGCGACATAGTGCTGGCCAAGGGCAAGCGCAATGCCGAGGTGCTGCTGGGCTCTTCGCACCTGTTTACCAGAGATATAATTTGCGCCTACCGCACGCTGGAGGACGAGTTTGTTCTGGAGATCAAGGGCAAGGCCCCCTGGGTGCACAAGTATACCGAGGACGCGCTCAAGGCCAAGGCGGACAGCATTATCAAAAGCATGCAGGAGGCCAGGCGGCAGGGTAAAACCATTATGTTTTACAGCGCCATTATCGGCAGCCTGCCCGGGCAGACCAAAACCGCAGTGGAATTGGTGGACGCTTTTACCCGTCACTTGCGCGGGCGCATGGACAATGTTTTTGTGCTCAACCCCGCCGAATATTTCGAGACCGGCATGGACGGCGACGACCTGATGTTCATGTGGGAGCGGGTGCAACGCAGCGGACTGCTGGATGTCTGGCGGTTTCAGACTGTGGAAGATATTGAAGAGAGTTTCCGCCTGCTTGGCCGCAAGCTTCCGGCCATCTGGTCCGGCAAGGACGCCACCTATTCCACCGGCTGCACCAAGGAGATGCATATCGCCCTGGATATGCAGTCCAAACACCCGGAATTGCAGATTATCGGGCCAAGCCCGGCCAACTTCTTCCGGCGCCGCGAGTACGGCATCGGCAAATACTTTGATGTGGGCATCAAAGCTTGAGACCAGGCAGCCGACGCCAGAGCAATTAACGTTTCTCGCAAGCCTTTTGACGGCGAAAATCAAATCCATAGCCTACAGACAAACCGTGTCTTGCCCCTGGGGCATCGTCTACGAACAAGTCTGCGCGCAAAACCTGCGCGCGGGCTGGTTTTTCTTCAAAAAACCAACGTCACTGCTGTTCGACTAGAGCATTTTTGCATTGAGATTGTCGTCACGGCGGGAGTAAATCCCGCCTGCGACAATCTCGCGGGCGCTGTTGCGCTTCGCTTCGCACCGCCAGAGCATTTTGGCTTAATATATAATTTCAATGTTAAAATGCTCTAATAGCCGAACAGCAATGAAATATTCTAAATGCTGCAAGTATTCTGACCTGGATGCAATTAGAGCTGGTATTTTCATAAATATTGCTATATGTCTGTGGAGACAGCATGTCTGATAAGTATTTATATAGTGTACAGGAAGGTTAAATGGTTTATGGCTCGCGAACATGTTTTTGATTTCATCAAAGATGAATTGAAAAAATCTTTTGCAGCTCAGGTGTTGGCTACAAAACAATGGCACGATACTGAGCCGTCCTGTGTAGATGAAGTCTGCCCCATTGAACTGCAAAATGCGCCGTCTGAAGCAGATGCGTTGTTGCCTCTGGTGCGGGCGCAGCATTTCATGAATTTTTCATTGTGGCACACCGAAGACACTGCCCGCCGGGTTGATGTGGGCGATGGTGTAATAGCCGGTTGCAAACGGCGCATTGATGGTTTAAACCAGCAACGCAACGACTTTATGGAGAAAGTGGATGCCTGTGTGCTGGCTGCCTGCGCACCGTATTTGTCCGGAGATG
>CAZNBK010000367.1:0-1751 GCA_964571105.1 uncultured Desulfovibrionaceae bacterium | reverse complement strand
TTCGCCCGGGTACAATCACCATCTCCCTTTAGGGGATTTGGCCGCCCGGGTCAGGACGATGGCATCAGGTTGGTCTGGGTTTTCCTCTTGGGTAATGGGTGATACGCTGCCATCAAAAGGTCGCTGTCCGAGTCAGGCCGTGGTCTTACAGATTGCTTGCCTCAGCAGGGCGGGCGAAGCAGACAACAAAGGGTGTAATCTCCGTGTTATTCAGTATACCGCCCTCCTTCTGAGCCTGTTGTTTGTGTTTTCCTTGGCTCAGCCGCAATATAGCACAAGATAATGGGTTTGTCAATATAGGCACAAAACAAACCGGAATAGAAATCCGAATTATATCCGCGTTTTTTGGGATGATGTTCGGGATTACGCGGCTTGACAGGCGGGCCGGATGCCCTTATGCTCCGGCCAGAAAGGCAGGGATGGGCTTGGCGGGGCTGGGTAACTGGGTGATACGGCAAATGCCGGAACGAAAAAGGCGGCACCGGTTTTACCTGTGGCTGGCGCTGGCGTTTGCCGTGGCGGTCCTCGCCTGGGCCTTCTCGGCTTTGCCGCCCAGCGCCTCCAGTGAGCAGAGCGGCTGGCTCAGGGGGCTGGTTGAAAGCATCTTGGGGGTGACGGTCAGCGAGCTTTTAATCCGCAAGCTGGCGCACTTCACGGAATATTTGCTGATGGGGCTGTTCGCTGGCGCCGCGCTGAGGAAACTGGGATTCCGCCCGGGCCGGGCGCTGATTGCGCTGGCGCTCATGCTGCTGGCCGCGCTGATAGATGAAACCATCCAGGTTTTTTCTGGCCGGGGACCTTCGGTGGTGGATGTGTGGATAGATCTGGCCGGGGCTGCAGTTGGGCTCATTGTTGTGAAACTAACAAAAAGAGCCTTAACAGAGTAAGGCTCAATATCGCATGGCAAAGTTTTGAGGGGGGGCAGAGGCGAGCGTCCGCTGTGCGGAATGAAGCGAGCCGTCAGCCCAATGAACAAAGCCAATCGCAAGCGCTGTGGCGCACAGCGATTGGCTATTGTGAATTGAGGAAGGGGCATTTTTTCAAAAACGCCCCCAGCGTCCTTCATCGTCCCTACTCGCCGCCACCGTGCTCCTGGGCGCGGCCGCAGCAGTGGCAGGCGGCGCAGCCCAGGCCGCAGCTGCCTTCTTTCTTCTTGCCGCGGTTCGTGAGGGTGACGGCCAGGGCGAGGATCAGCAGCAGGCCAAGGCCGGCCAGCATGGAGGGAAGGTTGTTCTGAATCCAGGTCATATCAAAGCCTCCTTTGAGGTCACAGGCGGGGTGGAGGGTGAGCGCGGCGTTAAAAGCGCCTCCTGTTCAGATGATACCCAGGCGGGCAAGGAGCCCGTCCAGGCGAAGTTTACCCGGCTCCGCCGGCGCCGTCAAGCACCTTGTACGGCCCTCACAAACCTGTTAGGATATTGGTGGGGTGAAAGGGGCGGAAGCGATGAGAATCAAGGATTTTTGTGGGATCAGCGGGGCCAGGGCCTGCGCCCGGAAAGGCGCGTGCCGCCCATGAACCAGTTTGTGCTGAAGGCGCCCTTCACCGCCCGGGGCGACCAGCCCCAGGCCATTGAGGCCCTGGCAAAGGGCGTGCGGGAGGGGATGCGCGGGCAGACCCTGCTTGGGGTCACGGGCAGCGGCAAGACCTATACCATGGCCGCGGTGATTGAGAAGGTGCAGAAGCCCACCCTCATCATCGCCCACAACAAAACGCTGGCGGCCCAGCTGTGCGCGGAGTTCCGCGCCTTTTT
>CAZNBK010000366.1:0-1778 GCA_964571105.1 uncultured Desulfovibrionaceae bacterium | reverse complement strand
CTCCCCCAATGTGCTCATGCGCGATCCCACCCTGTACCGCATCCGCAAGGCCGACCACCACCGCACCGGCGACAAATGGTGCATCTACCCCATGTATGACTTCACCCACTGCATTTCCGACTCCATTGAGCGCATTACCCATTCCCTGTGCACCCTTGAGTTTGAAAACAACCGCGAACTGTACGACTGGGTGCTGGAAGCCCTGGAACTGTATCGACCGCAGCAGATTGAATTTGCCCGCCTGAACATGTCCTATACGCTCATGTCCAAGCGCCGCCTCATTGAACTGGTGGAAGGCGGCCAGGTACGCGGCTGGGACGACCCCCGCATGCCCACCATCAGCGGCATCCGGCGGCGCGGCTATACTCCTGAATCCATCCGCGATTTTTGCCAGCGCATCGGCGTGGCCAAAGCCGACAACATGGTTGACCGCTCCCTCCTGGACTTCTGCCTGCGCGAGCATCTCAACGTGGTCGCACCGCGGGCCATGGCCGTGCTCAAGCCTGTTAAGCTGATTATTGAAAATTATCCTGAAGGACAGGTGGAAGAATTTGACATGCCCCTGCACCCGGAAGATGAATCTCTGGGCTCGCGCAAGGTGCCTTTTTCCCGCGAGCTGTATATCGAACAGGAAGATTTCCGGGAAACCCCGCCCAACAATAAATACTTCCGCCTGGCCCCCGGCAAGGAAGTTCGCCTGCGCTACGCCTATTATATTACCTGCACGGGCGTGGACAAAGACGCCGACGGCAACATTACTGCGGTGCGCTGCACTTACGACCCGGCCACACGCGGCGGCTGGTCCGACGACGGTCGCAAGGTCAAAGGCACCCTGCACTGGGTCAGCGCCGCGCACGCGGTCAAGGCCGAAGCCAGGCTCTACGACCATCTGTTTACCGTGGAAAACCCCGGCGCGGCCTCGGCGGATGAAGGCCGCCCCTTTGCCGATTATATCAACCCCAATTCCCTGGAAATAAGCGAGGCCCGGCTAGAGCCCTGGCTGGCCCAGCTCCCGGTCGGAAGCCATGTGCAATTTGAACGCCTGGGCTACTTCTGCGTAGACCCGGACAGCACCGACAACTTGCGCGTCTTCAACCGCGCTGTTGGCCTGCGGGACTCCTGGGCCAAGATTGAAAATAAAAAGTAAGTGAACCTGGAGAGGGAACCTGAAGGGCCAGCGTCCCTTTGGTTCCCCCTCCCAGCCTTCCACGTCTTAGCTCGATCAGGCAGATTGCTCGTCTCGCCAAAATGGCGGAACGCCGTGTTAAAAGCCTTGCGCAAGCATTTTCAGCTCTGGGCAGAACCCGAAATCTGCCTACGGGAACGTCGGGAGCGGCCCGGGTAGGAAAAAATAAAATTGTTTATTGACATACACGCGGTTTGCTATTAAACACGGTGTTCGGCAGCAGGGAATAAGACCTGGATGCGGAACGGCAATGGACCGGGAGCTGGAAACAGCTTTAAAACTCAAATAAAAATCCCCGGTTTTTCAATATACAAATTGGGCTGTCGTTCAACTGGCAGGACGACGGATTCTGACTCCGTTAATCTAGGTTCAAATCCTGGCAGCCCAGCCAAAACTAGCGTCCCCATCGTCTAGTGGACCAGGACACTGGCCTTTCACGCCGGCGACAGGGGTTCGAATCCCCTTGGGGACGCCAAAATATTTATCACAGAGGTTCGAGGAAGTTTTTTAAGTCGCTGTAATAGCAACATATTGAAGTCAAAAATGTGTGAGTAGGTCCACATTGATTCGCTTCAGTCCAGCGCCGATGTGA
>CAZNBK010000365.1:0-1803 GCA_964571105.1 uncultured Desulfovibrionaceae bacterium | reverse complement strand
CGGGGAGCCATTGAAGCCGGAGACATAGAGCTTCAGTGCCCTCGCTGCAAAACCCGCGTACACCTGCGGGCCTCGCGCCCCAGCTTCGCGCCGCATGACGGCCTCCACGGAGATCGTCATGACCGCGAAAACCCTTCTTCCCAACAGTAATTCCCGCTTTTCCCTGAAGGCGCTTGCCGCTTTCGGCTTCCTGGCTTTCTGCCTCTGCTTTCCCGACATCGCCGCCGCGTCCGGCGGCATCACCGAATTTTCCAGCCCTCTGGAACGGGTGGTGAACACCATCACCGGCCCTGCCGGTAAGTGGATCTCCATCGTGGCAATGGCCCTCTGCGGCATCATTTTTATCATGAACAAAGATGACATCAGCGGCGGTTTCAAGCTGCTCCTGTCCGTGGTCTTCGGGATTTCCTTCATCGCCTTTGCCGCCAGCATCGTGAACTCGGTGTTCTCCTTCTCCGGAGCGGTAATATGAGGCGATTCCTCCCCATTCACCAATCCTTGCACCGGCATGCCCATGTGCTTGGCGCGGAAAGGGAGCTGGTTATGACCAGCGCCCTGATCGCGCTGCTTGTGGGCGTGGGCGGGCTCACGGCGGTATCCATCGTGTCGGCCATTGTGTTCTGGGTCGCGTCTGTGTTCGCGCTCCGGCGCATGGCCAAGGCCGATCCGATTATGAGCCGGGTCTGGCTGCGGCACGTCAAACAACAGGAATTCTACCCGGCCAAGGCTGGCCGCTGGCGGGTGGCGGGAGGCTTCAAATGCTGAAGCTCCTTGACTACCGAACCAAAAGCAAAGGCCTGCCGGATCTGCTGCCTTATGCCGCACTCATTGCGCCCGGCGTAATCTTGAACAAGGACGGTTCGTTTCTGGCGGGTTGGGAAATACGCGGCCAGGATACGGCCAGTTCCACGGAAAGCGATCTGGCTCTGGTGTCCAGCCGCTTCAATAATGCTGTGAAGCTCCTGGGGAGCGGCTGGATGCTGCACATGGACGCGATCCGCAGTTCACACAAAGCCTACCCCGCGCCGGAAAAGGGGCACTTCCCCGATCCGGTGACACGGCTCATTGACGAGGAACGCCGGGAACACTTCAGCGGCAACAAATGCTTCAGCACCAACGCCATCCTGACCGTCACCTATAAACCGAACTTCCAGGCGGCCAAACTGGCCGGAAAGGCGCAATCGGGGGTTGCGTCTTCCGGCGCTCTGGAAAAAGCGCTGTCTTACTTTCAGGGGATGCTGGAAGAGTTGGAGGACGCGCTTTCCGCCGTTCTCTCCATGCAGCGGCTTCTGGAATATCCGGTGACGGACGTAGACGGCAAGGATTGGCTGCAATCCGATCTGCTCTCGCATTTGCAACATTGCGTCAGTGGGGAGTTGCAGCCCGTGCGAGTGCCGAAAACGCCCATGTATCTGGACGCGGTGCTGGGCAGCGAAGACCTGGTGGGGGGCACCATCCCGCGCCTGGGCAACCGGCATCTGGCGATAATCTCGCTGGACGGTCTGCCACAGGAGTCCTATCCGGCCATGCTCCGTGATCTGGACGCCCTGGCCCTGGAATATCGTTTCTCTAGCCGTTTCATCTGCCTGGATCAGTATGATGCGACCAAGGAAATCAACTCCTACCGGAAGGGCTGGCGGCAACAGGTTTACCGCTTCCTGGATCAGTTCCTCAACAACCCCAATGCCCGCGCCAACCGTGACGCCCTGCTCATGGCTGAGGACGCGGAAACTGCGCTGACGGAAGTACAGGGGGGATACGTCAGCGCGGGCTACCTGACTTCGTGCATTGTTCTGATGCACG
>CAZNBK010000364.1:0-1860 GCA_964571105.1 uncultured Desulfovibrionaceae bacterium | reverse complement strand
TTTCCGTCTGCCCATTGTTTGCCGGGATCAACGGCTGGGCAGGCAGCATACCGTGGCCCGCGTTGACCTTGGCGTGGAACTGCCCGCCAAGTTCAAGGGCACGCATATGAGCCGTTTTATTGAAGCCCTGGAAGGGTGGACCGAAGAGCTGTCTTACCAGAGCATGAAAAATTTGCTCAAAGACGTTCAACAGCGGTTGCAGGCCGGGAAGGCTTATGCCTCGCTGCGTTTTACCTATTTCATAAAGAAAAAAGCCCCGGTGTCCGGGGCGGTGAGCATCATCGGCTATAAATGCAGCTTGACCGGTGAATTGCAGGCCGGCGCGCCTGGCCCGACTTTCCTTTTAGAACTCGAGGTGCCGGTTATGACCGTCTGCCCCTGCTCCAAGGCCATCTCGTGCGAGGGGGCGCATTCGCAGCGGGCCATTGTCCGCTTGGCGCTGCATATGAAAGGGTTTGCCTGGATCGAGGAATTTGTGGAACTGGCCGAGCGGGCCGGGTCTTCGCCGGTTTATCCGCTGCTCAAGCGCGAAGATGAAAAATATGTGACCGAATATTCCTTCGCCCATCCGCGCTTTGTGGAAGATGTGGTCCGCCTGGCCGCGCGCGAGCTCTCCGAGCACCACCAAGTGGGGCGCTATAAAGTGGAAGTGGAGAGCCTGGAATCCATCCATGACCACAATGCTTATGCCTGTATAGAGGGGTAGGGCCGTAAATTTTCAACAAAGCGAATTATTCGTAACTTGTTTTTTTAAGAATCTGCCAGCAATATATTCTGCTGTAATTATTCTGATACTGAAGTGTTAAAGACCAAATTATATGTAATAATTAATTGTTTTATATGAGCAAAAGGATCATATGCATGGCTGCAATTACTAATTTTGCAAGAAAGGCATTGGGAAACTATCTGGTTAAACATGACCCTAATGGTAAATTTTATAAAGAGTATACTAATCTATTCTACGAAAACAGACGCAAAAAAATTAATACTGATTTAGCCTCGTTCAAAGAGTGTGTAGATTTATTTGAAGACTCCTTTAGTAAAGAGCAATATGAGCGGGAATTGTATTTTCTATGCTTTCACAGCAACATGGGCGAGCTGCTCAGTCCGTGTTCCCCAATGGTTTGGGAAAGAGCGTGCGCAAAGGCAGAGTATTTATTAAAAAATGGAGATATTGCCAGGCTTCAAACAGAAAATAATGATGAAGTAAGTGTGACAGCTTCTACAATTGTACTTGAGCAATATGAATATTCACCCGTTGTATCCATTTCGCCAGGAGATATCTTTATAGATGTGGGAGGATATATTGGCGACACCGCGTATTGGGCTCACCGGAAAGGTGCACGCAAGATTTACTCCTTTGAACCAAATCCACAAAGTATTGCGCTTATTGAAAATAATAAAAAGAAATTTAACGGAGAGAACGTGGAAGTGGTGCCGTTGGGGCTGGCCAATGCGAAAGGGCAAGCTACTTTTAACTTAAGTGACCATTCCGCTGGCGCGCGGATCATCAAGGACCGAGAAGCATCTAATAAGCGCGTGCTGACGATAAAGACCACAGATCTGGATTCATGGTGCAAAGAAAATAATGTACGCCCTGACTTTATAAAGATGGATATTGAAGGCGGTGAAGTGAACGCTCTGGAAGGGGCGATGGAGACAATAAAAACGAGCAAGCCAAAACTCGCCATCAGCCTTTACCATAAAATGGAGCATATGACGCTGATACCCCGGATGATACATGAATTGGGCGTGGGCTATCGGTTTTGGTGTAAAAAGGCTCGCCCAGATGCTGAGTTTATTCTTTTTGCCTCAACCGGGAGCGCTTAAAACTCAAGATATTTGCCCGCAGAAATTGTC
>CAZNBK010000363.1:0-1861 GCA_964571105.1 uncultured Desulfovibrionaceae bacterium | reverse complement strand
AGGGTGCTGAACATGGCCGAACCCTGGAAAGCAGATACATTTGTATCTCGTAAACCCATCTGGGAAAGCGGGCTGGCTGCTTTTTATCAAAAGCCTGTGTTTGGCAACGGCCCGCAAAGTTTTGGGAAAACACATGAACAGTTTGTCCGGGAAAATTATCAGGACTTGGTGAATAAATACGGCGAAATGATGGTGCAAGGCGATACGGAAAAAGCTCCGCACGTACACAATCAATATATTATGTTTTTGGCAGAAAATGGTCTTATCGGGCTGCTGCTTTTTCTTTTATTTATATTTTATCCTCTTGCTTCCAGCGTCAGGCACAAGACATTTTATGGGGTCACCATTCCGATATTGTTATTATTCATGATTATCTATTGCTTTGAAGTGCCCCTTTCCGGCAGTCAGTCTTCTGCCTTTGGCGTAACAATTTTGTTTATGCTTTTGGGCTATTTCAGCGCAGGGCGGCGCGCTGAGAATTTATCCGGCGAGATTACAAACCCGCCCGCCCGGCCTGGTTGAAATACCATTTGTACAGCGCTTGTTCGGGCACGGTTTCCGGGTAATAGCGCAGGTCGATTTTAAATTGCTGCTCGGGCGTTGTAAAAAAGAACAGCCCGCCCCGAGTCATCCCCAGGTCATAGCGGCGCTCCGGAATGAACAAGCTTTTCCCGTAAAAGCTGTCCTGTTCGGGCAGGGCCAGCAGATCGGCCAGAGTTGGGGCCATATCCACCGCAGAGGCCAGGAGATGGCGGTTGACGCCGTCCAGGGGGCTGAGGTTCGGCGAGACAAACACCAGGGGGATATGCCGGTTGCCGAAGCGCTTTTCCGGCAAGTGCTCGGCAGCCATTTCTCCGCCGTGGGTTATTTGATGGTCCGCGCCGATAATCAGCAACGTGCGCGCGTCGAGCATGCCCTCGGTTTCCAGATTGCGGACAAATTTTTCCAAAGCCCGGTCTGTGGCGTAAAAGGCCCTGGTCAACGGCGTATCCTCAATGCCCGGAGGCGGGGCCTGCTCACTGTAGAAGGGCGGGTGGGTGTTGATGCTGCACAGGATGGTGATGGTTTTGTCGGTCTTGTGCTCTTTCAGCCACAAGAAGGCTTTGGCAAAGATGCGCTCGTCGGTGTCGCCCCAGGAAAAGCCGGAATCATTCGGGGGCAGGCCCATGCTTTGCTCCTGCCCGTATATCTCGTCCACCTGCATGGTGTTGAGGTAGGTTTTGAATTTACTGCGAAAATAAACGCTGGCGCCCATGAAATAGGCCGAGCGGAAGCCGTGCGCCTTGCGGGCCAGGCTGAAAATCGTTTCCGGATGAAAACCGGACGCATCATCGCCGCCGAAATTGGGCCGCCCGGCAAAGGCCGCATAAATCCCCTCGTCCGTGGTAAAGGCCGAAGAATGGAAATTGCTCAGAAAGATATTTTTGGGGTCATTCAGCAGGGAAAAATAAAAAGGCATGGTGCAGGCGCCCGGTTCATTGACTTTGCAGTGCAGAAAATCATAGGACAGCGATTCAATGAAGACATAGATGATGCGGTCATAAGCCGCTTGCTTGAGGGGGTGCGCCTGCTTCTGCTCCATAACGCCGAAGCTGTCCAGCAGGTCCGCTTCTTCTGCGGTATACGCGTAAAACTCGGGCGAGCCTTGCGGCGCGGGCCACAGCGCTTCCAAAAACAGATTGCGCGTGGCGCTGTCGCTGATGATGCCCAGCGCGTCATTGCGTTCGGCGTTCAATTCGTCCGTCAAGTAGTCATTCAGCTTGGGAATTTGCGGGCTTAGCCCGAATAGGAGCGCGGCCAGGCAAATTGCCGAGAGCAGGGCGGCTTCCCGTTTGCCCACCTGTGCCTGGCGGGTTTTTAA
>CAZNBK010000362.1:0-1889 GCA_964571105.1 uncultured Desulfovibrionaceae bacterium | reverse complement strand
CACCTCAGCAAAACTTTTTTAAACCTTTTTGTAATACACAGATTTTGTTGGAGAAAACGATCTTGGACCAATTCGGCTTCCGGGCAGTTTTTTGTAAATACACCCGCGAATCTGCTCGCGAGCCGCATTTTCTCCAAAACCAAAACTTGAAAAGCTTGACAGTTGGCCGTTTAAAGATTTTACATCGCGCTGCGCGGCAGGCCCGGAGGCGGCCCCTTGCCTAAAACGCCTGGCTCCTTATTATGGGGTATACGATAAAGTATCCGGGTATCCAGGATTCTTTTGGGTTACTTCAAATTGACGGGGCAAAGGCCGCACAGGACGTGCGGCAGCCGCGCAGCGGGAGAGAGCAAAAATCACATTTTTTGCGAACGACCCTCGAGTGCCTCCAGCGGCGAAGCAGCCGTTGCCGAGCCTCCAGCGGCGCGAAATGGAATGAAGCGCGTCCGTTACCTGAGCACGCAAGTAAGCGAAGGTTACGGACGAGGTCCGCAGAGCGACAGCGTAAGCTAGCGAATGCTACGGATGAGGTCCGCAGAGCGTTCGCACAGGACGTGCGACCGAGAGGTATGCGATAAAGCCCCGAGGGGTATGCGATAAGGTCACGGCCTACGGAGTACCCCCGGTTGACGGGGTGAGGAGCCGCCAGGATGGCGGCAGCCGCGCAGCGGGAGCGCAGTGAAAACCACGCTTTTCACAAGCGACCCTCGAGTGTCCGCCAGGACGGCGGACCGAGAGGTATGCGATAAGGTCAAAATGCGATTCGGTTTCATATTTACCGGAGATTTCAACATGAACAGTAATGATTGGGAAAAAAACATCGAACAATTGGAAGAGGATCTTAATTATCATTTCAACAACAAGAACAGCCTGAAAACCGCCCTTACGCACAGCTCTTATGTAAACGAGAGCAACGAGAAGCTGGAGCATAACGAACGCCTGGAATTTCTGGGTGATGCCGTGCTGGAGCTGTGTGTTTCCCAGGAGCTGTTCCGCCGTTTTCCGGAGGAGCGCGAGGGCAAGCTCACCAAGCTTCGGGCGCAACTGGTCAGCCGCAATGCGCTGGAGACCAGAGCCAGGGAACTAAAGCTGGATAAGCATATCCGCTTGGGACACGGGGAAGAAGGCCAGGGCGGACGCGGACGCGCCTCCATATTGGCGGATGCGTTTGAAGCGACATTGGGCGCAGTTTTCTTGGATGGTGGATACGAGGCGGCGCATGAGTTTGTGTCCCGTCGTATGGATCATCTTTGGGACAAGGCCGACAACGAACTTCAGGACAAGGACTATAAAAGCCTTCTCCAGGAGCTAACCCAGCAGAAGTTCAAGGAACTGCCCATCTATAATCTGGTAGGCAGCTACGGCCCGGAACACGCCAAAATCTTCGAAGTGAGTCTCTCCCTTCCCACTGGAGACATGGTCACGGCCACAGGCAAGAGCCTGAAGCGTGCGGAACAATCTGCCGCCGGCCTGGGGTATGAGCTGTTAACCAAAGCGGTTTGAGCTTTTTTACTACTTCCGACAAGCTTATATATGGGAGGGGGACATTCCCCCTCCCTTGTAAACCTGTCTTTGGTCGTATTTACATCACCCTAAAAAGCCGGAGCTAAATTTGTTCCCGTGCTAGCCCTGAATGAGCTGCAGAGCCATTTTCGGCAGGCTGTTGGCCTGGGCCAGCATGGCCACTGCGGCTTGCGTGAGCACCTGGTTGCGGACAAATTCAGTCATTTCAGAAGCCACGTCCACGTCAGAAATTCGAGATTCACCGGCCTGCAAGTTTTCGGCCTGGATCTGAAGTGAACTGATGGTGTTTTCCAGACGGTTTTGGATAGCACCCAGAGCAGCTCTGATTTTGTCCTTTGAAATAATTGCCTGGTTAATGGCATCCA
>CAZNBK010000361.1:0-1901 GCA_964571105.1 uncultured Desulfovibrionaceae bacterium | reverse complement strand
TATCTGCCTTCAAATCGTTGAACAGCTTTTCATCCTGAACGGCTACCCGCCCTTCAGCCCAAAGCTTGTTGAAGTCGCCAACCAGGCATAACTCAAAAAAGGAACGCGCCGTATGTTTGAAGCTCGCCTTGGCAATTCGGGTAGCCTCAGCCTCGGAAACTTGCAGATGCTGCTTGATATTTCGCCGGGCCAGGGCACGCCGCTTGCTCATGCACAGCCATAATACAGTGCCCAGGCCATTGCCGAAACGCCGCGCCCAGTCAACCCCAAGCCAGCGCACCGCAGCGGTGGCAATATAAAACGGCCAGCTGAGCACACGCTGAAGCGCGCCCTTCATTCGCTTTTTAAACGATGCCCGGCAGAGCCCTTTATTGGGGTCGCCATATTGCACTTGAGCGCCGGGGATGAGCTGGGCAAGGTTTTCTTTAGGCGGAGGAATGTTGCCGGGTAAAAGCGCCTGCATCTTTGCTAAAATTTTATCTCGTTCCTCGGTCAAAGCCGTTTCGTCCAAGGTTGCGGAGGGCACAGAGTATGGCTCGCCAAACACTACGGTGACACGCGAAAACGGCAACGGCAATCGGAAATGATCCCAAGCCCGGCGAAAAACTTTGGCTGCGGGGGTGTATATGCGAACCGGCAAAATCGGAGCCCCGGCCATTTGCGCCAGATAGATGGCGCCATCTTTGGCCTTATGCCTCGGCCCGCGCGGGCCGTCCACGGTTACGCAAATGGTGCTTCGCTGTTCCTGCATGGCTTTTTTAGCGCCCAGCAAGGCCCGCACGCCGCCCCGCGAGCTTGAACCGCGCAAGCTGCGGATGCCCAGGCGCTCCAGAACCATGGCCAATATCTCACCATCTTTGCTCTGACTGACCATGGCTGCCAAGCGCAGATCAGCCCGGCAATAAATCAATGGAAATATTTCGTTATGCCAAATAGCCACAACCACAGGCTGATTGGCATCGTTCTGCTGTCTTAAAAAATTATATCCGATGAGCTCATAGCGCAAAGTGCCGCACCAGAACCGGTATAACCAACTGAGCAACCAGCCCAGAACAGGCGCCACCGGGCTTTTAAGCACGGATTTTTTTTTCTGGGAGGGGTGTTCGGGTACTACGGGCAGGTTGGTCATCTCTGCTTCCCTTAAGATTCGGTGCTGAATTGCAGCTCGTACAAGCGCTGGTATAACTCGCTGCTGCTCAGCAATTCCTGATGGCTGCCGATAGCAGCAATGTGTCCGTTTTCCATTACCAAAATGCGGTCTGCACTGATAACCGTGGACAAACGATGTGCGATGACAATGCTGGTGCGTCCGCGCATCAGATTTTCAAGGGCCATCTGCACAATGCGCTCCGACTCCGAGTCCAGGGCGCTGGTGGCCTCATCCAGAATGAGCAAAGGCACGTCTTTATAAATGGCCCGGGCGATCGCCAGGCGCTGCTTCTGCCCGCCGGACATCTTTACGCCCCGTTCACCGGCCAAAGTGGCATAGCCTTCAGGCATGGCCTCGATAAAATCGTGCGCAAAGGCTTGTTTGGCCGCATGCTCCACTGCGCCCTGGTCGTATTCGGCCAAGCCGTAGGCGATGTTTTCGGCAATGCTGGTGTTGAATAAAAATGTATCCTGCGAAACCAGGGCCACTGATTCGCGAAGAGATTTGAGGGTATAATCTTGAATGTTCCGACCGTTCAGAATAATTTTCCCTTTCTGCGGGTCATAAAAACGGGGAATAAGATTGACAAACGTGGACTTTCCGGCCCCGGACGGTCCGACCAGGGCGACTCTTTCTCCGGCAAGCACCGTGAAGCTGACATCATCCAGCGCCAAAGCACTGTGTTTGGTGTAATGAAAGCTGACAGAGGAAAATTCCAGCTCTTTGAACGGCGGAGTAAAGACAACATCGC
>CAZNBK010000360.1:0-1915 GCA_964571105.1 uncultured Desulfovibrionaceae bacterium | reverse complement strand
ACTGCTTCGCCACCGGCAAAACCCCGGCGGACATCATTGAAGAAATGCGCAGCATCGCCAAAAAAGCGGCCTTGCTGACCAAGGCGCAAGTGGAATTTTCCGCCGCAGAAATGTGCGCCAAAGGCTATGCCGGGCCCATAACCGACTGGGACATTCCGGTCAGAACCTATGCGGAAATCCACGCTGCAGCGGCAAAACGCCAGGGCGGCGAGGACAAGCTGCAGGCGCTTTTAACGGACTTTCTGACCCGCCAGGCCGCCGACAATAACCCTGCGGCTGATTTGCGGGATGCGAGCATAGCCTTGTGGCAGGAGGTTTTCACCCTTTCCGGCGAAAGCGGCCCGCTGCTCATGCTGGGATTTCTGCCCTCTTATTACCCGCCCCGGCTTACGCAGCCGGAGAAGCCCCGGCACGCGGCCATGCTTAAAACCGTGCAGGCCGTAATTGACAAAGCCGCCGCCGATTACCAGGTGACTGTGGAGCAGTCCGAGCTGTTCATGGGCATTTGCGACCTGAGCTATTTCGGCTTTCAGGGCACGGCAGAAGAATTGAATTGTTTCAGCGCCAACCTGCCGGGCAGCGGCCTGACCTATTCCATACCGACCAAGGCGCTGCTCAAGCTGGATGTGCCGATTATGAATTTAAGCGTCAAGGGCTATGACGCGCATAAACTGACCGAGCGCCTGGAAAAGACTTATTCCCTGCATATTCTGCCGGAACTCATGGCCGCAGCGATCACACAGCTTGACAAAGAAAATAGAGCTTTATAATTATTAAGGTTAGATCAAATAAACTGGCCCAGAGCATTTTAACCTTTAAATTATATCTTGGGGAAAGGCCCCAGACCTCAGCAATGGAGGATTACCTTGGCTGGAGACCCGGACAGTAAACGCTGGACACGATTGTTTAAAATTTTTCATCCCCAGGACAATGACCCGGTAGAGCAGGCTATTATTGAAGCCAGCGAAGAAGGGGAGCTGGAACCGGCTGAAGGTTCCATGCTCCTTTCTGTGTTGCGCCTCGACGATCTCCAGGTTCAGGACATCATGGTTACCCGCACGGACATCGCCTGCGCCCCGGTGGAAAGCACCATTTCCGAAGTGGTGGCCATAATCATCGAATCCGGGCATTCCCGCATTCCCATCTACAACGAAGACCGCGACAACATAGTGGGCGTAGCCTACGCCAAAGACCTGCTGGGGTGCTGGCACAAGCCGGAACAAGCCGAACTGACCGCCGCAGATATCATGCGCCCGGCTTTTCTGGTTCCGGAAACCAAAAAGGTCAAAGAGCTTCTGCAAGACTTCCGCACCGGCAAAAACCATCTGGCCATCGCCATTGACGAATATGGCGGCACCTCCGGTCTGGCCACCATTGAAGACATCATTGAAGTTATTGTCGGCGATATCGAAGACGAACACGATGCGCCCAAAGAAGAAGACATTCAAATCTGCGGCGACGGCAGCCTGCTTCTTTCCGGGCGCACGCCCCTGGAAGACCTGGCCGAGCACGGCATTGAGCTTAATTCCGACGAAGTGGAGACCATTGGCGGCTATTTGAGCCAACTGGCCGGTTATGTGCCCGCCCAGGGGGAGATGTTCGACCTGGAAGGAAAAGTCTTTGAAGTGACCGACGCCGACGCCAAACAGGTCCGCCAGATTCTGGTCACCCAGCCCGTTGAAGCCGGGGAGTTTTAGAGCATTTTAACCTTGAAATTATATCTTGGTAAAATGCTCTGGTGCAGCGAAGCGGCACCCGCGCGCGAGCGAAACAAAAACGACGTTTTTTGTGAGCGACCCTCGAGCCTCCAGCGGCGAAGCAGCCGTTAGGCGAACGCGACAGCAGGTGAGCCTTACGGATGAGGTCCGCAGAGCGACAGTCCCGCCAGGACGGCGGGACCGAGAGGTATGCGATA
>CAZNBK010000359.1:620-1916 GCA_964571105.1 uncultured Desulfovibrionaceae bacterium | reverse complement strand
AGGCGTTTCGCCGCAGCCTGCGCAGGCGCCGGAGAATTCCATGAGCGGCTGCTTGAACTGCGAGCCCTTGACCGTGCTTGCGGGCATGAGATCGTCTTTGATGCTGATATGGCTTTCCGCAAATTCCAGGTTGGGAATTTCCTCGGCCAGGCGCTCTTCCAGGGGCTGCATTTCCAGGGCCTTGGTTTTGGCCGGGCAGACATTGAAGCAGGAGCCGCAGCCCTGGCAGTCCTGCGGGTAAACCTGCATGCGGTATTTCAACCCTTTGAGTTCTTTGCCCTGGGCATCGAGGGTGGCGAAGGCGGTCGGGGCATGCTCGTCCAGTTCTTCCGTGGTGGCCAGGTAAGGGCGAATGGCTGCGTGCGGGCAGACAAAGGCGCACTGGTTGCACTGGATGCAGTTTTCCGGCAGCCACTGGGGAATGCGAATGGCCACGCCGCGTTTTTCAAAAGCGGCTGTGCCCAGGGGGGCGATGCCGTCGGCAGTGAAGCTGGACACCGGCAGTTTGTCGCCCTGTTGGGCCAGGATGGGCCGGACCACGTCACTGATGAATTCGTCATCATCCTGGGGCAGGTAGGGCGCATCGGGCAGGTCGGCCCATTTGGCCGGATATTTGACCTCGTGCAGAGCGTCCAGGGCCTTGTCCACGGCGGCAATGTTCATGTTCACAATCTTGTCGCCCTTGGAGCCGTAAGCCTTGTGGATGGAATCCTTAAGCAACTCCACGGCCTGTTCAAAGGGAATCACCTTGGCCAGTTTGAAGAACACGGTCTGCATGATCATGTTGATGCGTCCGCCCAGGCCCACACCTTCGGCCACCTTGACGGCGTCCACGGTGTAAAACTTGAGCTTTTTGCTGGCAATGATGCGCTTGAGATGGTCAGGCAGTTCCGTTTCCAGGTCCTTGAGAGTCCAGCCGGTGTTGAGCACAAAGGTGCCGTTGTCTTTAATGCCTTCCAGGATTTCATACTGGGTGACATAGGCGTCTTTATGGCAGGCGATATAGTCGGCGTTGTTGATCAAATACGTGGATTTGATGGGGCTTTTGCCGAAGCGCAGGTGCGAAACGGTGTAGCCTCCGGATTTTTTGGAGTCATAGGCGAAATAGGCCTGGGCGTAGAGGTCGGTATTGTCGCCGATGATTTTGATGGCCTGCTTGTTGGCGCCCACGGTGCCGTCGGCCCCGAGACCGAAGAATTTGCACTGCACGGTGCCTTCGGGCACGGTGTCGATTTCTTCGGCCACTTCAAGGGAGGTATAGGAAACATCGTCGGTGATGCCCACGGTGAAGTTGTC
>CAZNBK010000359.1:0-610 GCA_964571105.1 uncultured Desulfovibrionaceae bacterium | reverse complement strand
GGGCCATGCCCTTAAGGTTGTCGAACACCGCCTTGGCCATGCCCGGAGTGAATTCTTTGGAACCCAGCCCGTAGCGACCGCCCACGATGGTGGGGGCATGGCTGCGTCCGGCAAAGGACGCGACCACGTCGAGATACAGGGGTTCGCCCAGGGAGCCGGGTTCTTTGGTGCGGTCGAGTACGGCAATGGATCTGGCCGTGCCCGGAATGGCGGCCAGCAGATGGGCGGCGGAGAAGGGGCGGTACAGGCGGACCTTGACCAGACCCACGCGTTCGCCGGTGGCCACCAGGTGGTGGACCAGTTCGTCAATGGTTTCACAGGCCGAACCCATGGCAATGATGACCCGTTCGGCTTCGGGGTGGCCCACATAGTCGAACAGTTTATAGGGGCGACCGGTGATGCCTTCCACTTTTTTCATCATGTCCAGAACTGTTTGCGGCACTTCGGCGTAGAACAGATTGGCCGCTTCGGCGCCCTGGAAGTAAATGTCCGGGTTTTGGGCCGTGCCCCGGATGTGCGGGTGCTCGGGGTTCAGGGCCCGCTGCCGGAACGAGGAGATTTTTTCCCAATCGGTGATTTTGGCAATGTCGTCATAGTCGATGACGTTGAT
>CAZNBK010000358.1:0-1934 GCA_964571105.1 uncultured Desulfovibrionaceae bacterium | reverse complement strand
GGGTCGTTCATGTCGTCAAGCACCGGGTCGCCAGTGGGGTCGCTAACGCTGAACGCTTTCAGGAAGGCTTTAGCGAAAGGCTTTCCAGCCTTGCGGAGCGCGGGGTTGTTTTTGGGCATTTTAAAAAGGAACTCTTCGCCCCAAGTATACGATTGCTCCTGCCCCAACACAGCCGCAATGGCCTTTTCCCATGCCGTCTGCTCTTCCTTGGGGAGTTTCTGCCACGCCTTTTCCGCTTGCAGAGCTTCCAGCTTTTCCGCTGTAAAATGCAATTTCACCTTCAAAGGACGAAGAACCCGGATGCGCCTGTAACCGAAGGTGCGGTAGTCAAGCATCAGGCTTACATCTGAATTTTCAGCAGCGCCATAAATGGAGGCTATTTGTTCTATCTGCTCATCACTGATGGCCTTGCGCTTGTTGCCCTCGCTCTTCCGCATAGGCGTGGAAAAGTCCACCGCGTTGATAAGCTGCACCTTGCCCTTGCGCTCTTTGCTCTTTTTGTTGGTCAGCACCCACAAATAAGTGCCTATACCGGTACGGAAGAAAATTTCCGTGGGCAATGCGATAATGGCTTCCACATAGTCTTTTTCCAGCAGCCAGCGGCGAATGTTCGATTCGCCGGAACCGGCATTGCCGTTAAAAAGCGGAGAGCCGGAAAGCACAATGGCCGCTCTGCCGCCACCGTTTTCAGGTGATTCCAGTTTGCTGACCAAGTGCAGCAAGAAAAGCATGGAACCGTCACTGACACGGGGCAAGCCCGGCCCAAAACGGCCTGAAAAACCTTTGGATTGATGCTCGTCAGTTACCGCTTTCTGGTCTTTTTCCCACTTCTTGCCGAAAGGCGGATTGGCAAGCCCGTAATGGAACTTCATTCCGGCATACTGGTCATTGGAAAGCGTACTGCCAAGCTTGATATTCTGTGAAAGGTCGCGGAGCGGGTCTGATTGCAGTTGGCGTATGAGCATACCCGTAAGGCAGACGGCGTGAGTTTCCGGTTCAAGCTCCTGTCCATAGGGAACAAGCGTTGGAGGGATTTTGGATTTGTCCGCAAAGTTTGTCACATGGCTCATGGCATCGGAAAGGAAGCCGCCGGTTCCGCAAGCAGGGTCATACAGAGTACGAATCAAACCGGGATTGGCTTCAAACAGCGCGTCATCCGGGTCAAGCACGATGGTTGTGGCAAGGTGAACGACATCGCGGGGAGTCATGAAGTCTTCCGCGCCTTCGTTCACTTCCGCCCCGAATCTGCGAATCAGATGCTCATAGACATTACTCATTACCCTGTCGGGCACAGTGTCGGGGTGGAGGTCTGTTTCTGCGAAGTTTTTGCAGATTTTGAAAAGAAGCCCCTGCTTGTCCAGTCGGTGTATGGTGTTAGAAAAGTCGAACTGAGAGAAGATAACGCGGGCATTGTCAGAAAAATGCGCCACATAATCTTGAAGGTTTTCGCGGGTCTTTGTTCCTCCCAAAGTGGCAAGGGAATATTGCGAGGTATTGTAGAAGGGGTAGCCAGCTATCTGGCGCAAAACCATCTCTATATCAATGTCGGAGTTTTTGTGCGTATCATACGCGGCGCGAACCGCTTCCCGCTTAGGTTCAAGAACGCATTCAAGCCTACGAAGCAGCGTAAAGGGCAATATGATTTTGCCGAAGTCCGTGTGCTTGAAGTCGCCCCACAAATCCTCGGCGTTTTTCCAAATGAAGCTTGCAAGAGTTGAGTCGTTTCCGTTAGCTTGAGCCATGTACTCCTCCGAAATTATAGCGAGTGTATTTTCAAGGGAGAAGCTAACAGAAAGTGAGATGTTTTTCAACACGCTTTTGCAGATTACGGAATTATTTTTGAACCTTTCTTCCACAGACTTTTGCAGATTACGGGAAATAGTTTATGATTGCCTTTAGGACACTTTCCACATAGTTTTGCAGATAGCCGAATA
>CAZNBK010000357.1:0-1937 GCA_964571105.1 uncultured Desulfovibrionaceae bacterium | reverse complement strand
CGTTGATGCTGGAGTCTTTCTCAATATAGGTATCCGAAGACGGCACATAGGCTTCGGGCTGGTAGTAATCATAATAAGACACAAAATATTCCACGGCATTGTGCGGAAACAACTCGCGGAATTCATTGTATAATTGCGCGGCCAGGGTTTTATTGGGCGCCAGAATAAGCGCCGGGCGATCGCTGCGGGCAATCACCTGGGCCATGGTAAAGGTTTTGCCGGACCCGGTCACCCCCAGCAGAATCTGATCCCGAATGCCCTGCTCAAGGCCGGTAACCAGTTGGTTAATGGCCTCGGGCTGGTCACCCTGCGGAGTGAATTGGCTGGTCAGACGAAAAAGTCCGGACATATTTTCAAGGCTTCCTTAAGAAATATTATTTGCGGAACAAAGCCTGCTGCAAAGCCGTAATGGTATTTACCCCGCCGACTTTGCGAGCGCCGCTGCCCGAAGGATGGAACAACGGCTTATACCCCAGGCGTTGCGCCTGCTTCAAACGGATGTCCTGCCCGCTGACCGGGCGCACCTGGCCGTTCAAATCCACTTCTCCCCAAAAGGCGGCTTGCTCCGGCAAAGGAATATCATAAAATGACGATAAAACCGCCGCCACCAGCCCAAGGTCCATGCCCGGCTCCTGAATTCTCATGCCGCCGCCGATTTTGGCGTAAATATCCGTTTGTCCGAAATTAAGTTTAAGTCTTTTTTCCAGAACAGCCAGAAGCAAATGCATACGGTTGACGTCAAAGCCGACTGCCGCCCGCCTGGGCACAGGCAAAAAAGACCGGGACACCAGGGCCTGCACTTCCACGGCAAAGGGGCGCTGCCCGTCCATGGCCATGACCACGGCTGTGCCGCTAAGAGTCGGGTCGCGCAAATCCAGAAAGAAAGTGGACGGGTCCTCCACCACTATCAACCCTTCCCGCTTCATCTGAAAAATAAGCAGCTCCTGGTTGGGGCCGAAGCGGTTTTTCAATACCCGCAGCACCCGGAACACCTGGCCACGCTCTCCCTCCAGGGAAATAACCGTGTCCACCATATGCTCGAGGAGCTTGGGTCCGGCCAGTTGCCCGTCTTTGGTCACATGCCCCACCAAAACCAGGGTGGTATTGCAGCGCTTGCAGGCTTCCACCAGTTCCGTGGCCACAGCCCGCACCTGGGAAATCGACCCCGGCAGGCCGTCGGCCCTGGCCGAGCTCAGCGTCTGCACCGAGTCAATGATCAACAACTCGGGTGCTTTGGGCCCATCCAAAACCGTCAGAACATCATCCACATTGTTTGAAGCTGCGGCGCTCAGGTCGGCATGCAGCATGCCCAGGCGTTCGGCCCTGGTTTTCAATTGCCCCAGCGATTCCTCGCCGGAAACATACAAAGCCCCCTTGCCGGACATGGCCACGGCACAGGCCAGTTGCAACAGCAAGGTGGACTTGCCGATGCCCGGCTCGCCGCCGAAAAGCAGGGCTGCGCCGGGCACAAGACCTTTGCCCAGAATGGCGTCCAAAGACGGCATGCCCGAGCTGTAGGGCGTTTCACTGTGGGTATCGATTTCACTCAGCCGCTGCGCGCCGCTGCCCGGAGTCTGAACAAGCGAAGCGCCCGCCCTGGATTTGCGCCCGGACGTCGACTGTGTTTCCAGGCGCGCCTCCATGCTGTTCCAGGATTGACACTTGGGGCACAGACCCTTCCATTGCACACTGCGTGTGCCGCATTCAGTGCAGATATATACTTCGCGTTGTTTCATGGATTTCGCTCAACTCACCGAGTTGTATTTTTCAGCGGTCAACTGGAACCGGGCGCAGCCAAATTGCGGAAGCCGGACACGGAAAGCCCCAGCGACTGCTCCCGGGCAAGCAAGTGCTTAACGGCGCTTTCCGGCAGCACAAACATAAACGGCAGGGAAGCCCCCGACTCCAGATCATGGTTTACAGCCAGTATTTGCACC
>CAZNBK010000356.1:0-1938 GCA_964571105.1 uncultured Desulfovibrionaceae bacterium | reverse complement strand
CTTACCGATGAGCAGACCGAGCTGTACGCCGCACTGACCAAGCGTTTGCGCGAACAGGTCTTAAAAGATGTGGACCAGAAAGGCATTGCCAAAAGCCAGATATCCATTCTGGACGCCTTGCTCAAGCTGCGCCAGATCTGCTGCCACCCCCGGCTGTTGAAAATCGAAATGCCCGGCTTCTCCACTAACCTGCCGTCCGGCAAGTTTGACGCTTTTAAGGACATGATTGTGGATATTGTGGAAGAAGGCCAGAAGGTGCTGGTTTTCTCACAATTCGTGCAAATGCTGCAAATCATCCGCTCCTGGCTGGCCATCAGCGAAATTCCCTGCTGTTACCTGGACGGCTCGGTCAAAGACCGCCAGCAGCAGGTGGATCTCTTCAATAACGACCCCTCCATTCCGGTGTTCCTCATTTCGCTTAAGGCCGGCGGCACGGGCATTAACCTGACTTCGGCCAACTACGTTATCCATTACGACCCCTGGTGGAACCCTGCTGTGGAAAGCCAGGCCACAGACCGCGCCCACCGTATCGGCCAGACCAACACCGTGTTCTCCTACAAAATGATCTGCCAGAACACCGTGGAGGAAAAAATCTTGAAATTGCAAGGCCAGAAAAAAGATGTGGCCAATGCAATTATTCCCGGCACCGACTCGTTGAAGACACTGACCAGGGAAGACCTGGAAATGCTTTTCGAGATTTAAATCTCTCAAAAAATGTTTTGATATTAGAGCATTTTAACATTGAAATTATATATTGATAAAATGCTCTGGTGCAGCGAAGCGGCACCCGCGCGCGTTTAAGCAGCGCGTGCCTTTCGCAAAATCGCTTTGGATTTTGCGCATTTATAAGGGAAATACGTTTTTGCCTTTTGTCTCCAATGGCAGCATTTGGTATTCGAGTTTTGTAACATTTCAAAGTTAAACAACTCTAAATCTCTCAAAAAATGCTTCGACATTAAAAAAAGCGGGGACAAACCCCGCTTTTTTTGATTACAGATAGCGCCGATTTACTCTGTCTCACCGGCCTTCACTTCATCCCAAAGCTCATTTTGCTCATCCAGCGACAAGTCCTTGAAATCCTGGTTCCGCGATTGGGCCAGGGCCTCCATGCGCGCAAACCGGTCCAGAAAACGACGGTTGGTTGCGTCCAGGGCGGTATTGGCCTTAATCCCTTTCCGGCGGCCAAGCTCGACCAGGCTGAAAATCATGTCGCCCAGTTCATGGGCCATGCCGGGTTCATCATTGCGCAAGCGGGCGTCCAGCCATTCTAGCCACTCCGCTTCCACCTGCTGCTCCACATCTTCGTCGTCATCCCAGGTAAACCCGACCCGGGCCGCTTTGGCGTGAATACGATAAGCTTTCAGCAAAGGCGGCAGGCCATCCGGCAGGCTGGCGAAGACGCCGGTTTTGCCGTTATCAAGCCCATTGGCAACGGCTTCGGCCTTTTCCTCGGCCTTGATCCGCTCCCAGTTGCGGTAAAGTTCTTCCACATCGGCCACCCGGGCATCGCCGAAAACGTGCGGGTGGCGGCGGATCATCTTGGCCGCGCTGCCCTTGAGGGCAGCCGACAAGCTCACGCCGTGCGCTTCCCCGTGCATGCCCGTCAGCCAGAGCAGGAGAAATAAAACATCCCCCAGCTCTTCATTGATGCCCGGCCCGTCCTTGCGCCGGATGGCGTCGATGAGCTCAAATGTTTCCTCGGCCAGATAATCGCACAGGGTTTCCGGCGTTTGCGCCTGATCCCATTCGCAACCATCCGGCCCCACCAACCGGGCGATCACTTCGCAAAGCTCACCCAGGGCAGCATGCCCGGCTGCCAAGTCCTGTTCAAAATCAAATTTGCTCATGAATAAAAGCTTCCCGCCTATATTTCAGGCAGTTGCGGCTGCCAGTCAAAACCGCCGCTCAAGAGTTGCGGCAGCAGCGCTCTGGCGTCCT
>CAZNBK010000355.1:0-1939 GCA_964571105.1 uncultured Desulfovibrionaceae bacterium | reverse complement strand
GGCCTGCCGCAGTTGGCCTTTATCATTGACCCCAACCGTGAAGACATCGCGGTAAGCGAATGCCGCAAACTGGGCATCCCCATTGTGGCCGTGACCGACACCAACAGCGACCCGGATGTGGTGGATCACATCATCCCCGGCAACGACGACGCCATCCGCGCTATTAAATTGTTCGTCTCCGCCATTGCCGACGCCTGCCTTGAAGGCGAAGCCATGCGCAAGGGTGAAGATCAGGAAGACAAGTCCGAAGCGGAAACCGCTCCTGAAGCCGCCGCCGAGTCTGCGCCTCCGGCCCAGGCCGCGCCGGAAACCGCCCCCCTGAGCCCTGCTCAGGAATTGGCCGAAGAAGGTGGAGCCCCGGAAACCGCTGCGGCCCATGCTCCGGAAGACCAATAAGTTTTTCAGATAATTAAAACCGATTTTTTCGGTAATGTATAAGAGGATTTTAAAATGGCTATTAGCACTCAGATGATCAAAGAACTGCGTGAGCGCACTGCCGCCGGTATGATGGACTGTAAAAAGGCCTTGGAAGAATGCGGCGGCGACACCGAAAAGGCCTGCGACTGGCTGCGCCAGAAGGGTCTGGCTCAGGCGGCCAAGCGCTCCGGACGCGCCACTTCCGAAGGGCTGGTCCGTTTCAAGGGATCTGCTGACGGGCGCATTGGCGCGCTCTGTGAAGTGAAGTGTGAAACCGACTTCGTCGCCCGCGGCGAAGACTTCCAGAAAGTGGCCGACAAGGCCGTGGCTGCCGTGCTCGACAACAATCCGGCTGACGACGCTGCTCTGGACGCCCTGGTCGGCGAAGACCTGCGCAACATCCAGGCCGTTATCGGCGAAAACATGTCCTTGGGCCGCTTTGCCCGCATGGAACTGTCCGGCACCGGCATGCTCGCTTATTACATCCACGCCAACAACAAGCTCGGCGTCATGCTGGAAGTGCTCTGCGAAAAGCCCGACACGGCCAGCAACGTTGCCTTTGTTGACCTGGGCCGCAACATTGCCATGCAGATCGCGGCTGCCAGCCCTCTGGCCCTTGAGTCAGGCTGCCTCGATCCCGCCGTGGTTGAACGCGAACGCCAGCTGTACCGCCAGAAGACCCTGGAAGAAGGCAAGCCCGAGAATATCGTCGACAAGATTGTTGACGGGCGTATGTCCAAATTCTACCAGGAAGTCTGCCTGCTCGACCAAGTCTACATCCGCGATGACAAAAAAACCATCAAGGGCCTGCTCGCCGAGGCGGGCAAGACATTTGGCGACACCATCAAGGTTGGCCGCTTTGTGCGCATCAACCTGACGGAAGCAGCTGCTTCCCAAGATGAAGACGACGAATAAGTCCTTTGCTTTTTATGTTTTTGAAGCCCCGGATTGCCTGCAATCCGGGGCTTTTTTTAACTTTCGCCATTCGCACCGCCAGCGTAATTTAATTGACATTCGGGCCATCACAGGCTAGGCACTTGTAATTGTTTCCGGTCGGCAGCGGGCTTCTTTCCGTCCTTCCCCCAACTGCCCGACTTTGCCTTACCGGGTGGCTCTGCCCCCCGCGTAGCGGCAAGACGGTCCCAGACCGGAGCAGTTCAAAAACAAACGCGGGCTTCCGCCGGGTTGTTCACTATCCCGGTCCGCCCTGCATCAGGAGGATAATCCAGTGTTCAAATCTCGCTTGTGCAAAGGCTTGACCGGACTTTTGTCCGCCATTTTGTTTCTGGCTCTACCGTTGCTGGCCCTGGCCGAACCGGCCCATGGCGCGCCCCATATAGACGGCGCCGCCCTGTCCGCCTGGTGGGCGCTGCCTTTTGCGGGCATGCTGCTGTCCATCGCCCTCTGCCCCCTGACCGTGCCGCATTTCTGGCATCATCATTACGGCAAAGTGGCTATTTTCTGGGCGCTGGCCTTCCTGGTGCCCTGCGCTGTTGTTTACGGCCCGTCCGTGGCTGTTTTC
>CAZNBK010000354.1:0-1997 GCA_964571105.1 uncultured Desulfovibrionaceae bacterium | reverse complement strand
CAGGACGCGCGGGTGAGAGGTATACGATAAAGGCAAGGTATACGATAAAGGCAAGGTATACGATAAAGGCAAGGTATACGATAAGGTCTAAGCCAAACGCCCCTCCAGGTGCCGCTGACGGCACCTGGAGGGGCGCAATAATGTCAATGTCAGGGTATACTATACCGTATACTATACCCTAAAACCTGAACACCGCCTTTAACATGCCCTGCTGGCTGGTGGCATCCTTGCCGAACAGCACGTTATAGCCAGCGCCCAGTTCCCACTGCTCGCTTACCGGGAAGGAAACGTTAAGGCCCAGGCCCAGGCTGTTTTCATCCAGCCCGTTGCCCACAGCAGTGAATCCGTTGACCGGGTCGTTGACAAAATGCGAGGACACCTCTGCGTGGCGGTCGCCATACAGGCCCAGGTAATACACTTCGCCGTTAACGGTCAGGCCGTTTTCCGCCTGCCAGCCCAGGTCCATACCGGCTTTTAACCTATGCAGGCTCAAGCTGTAGTCGTCGGTTTCAAGGGCATAGGTGCCCGCGCCTTCGTCATAGCCGTCGGTGTCGATGTGGATATAGTCATAGCCGACTGCCGGGCGCAGACTAAAGCCATCGCCCAGGGCAAAAGGCCGCCCCAGGCCCAAGCCCGCAAAGAAGCTCCGCCCATCGTATTTGTCGCTGTAGCGCTCGCCTTCCGCCCTGCGATCCTGGTCATACCGGGTAAAGCCGTAGCCGATGCGCCCATCCAGTTCCAGGGCGTAGGGCAGCCTCACGCCGCCATACAGGGCAAAGGTAATGTCGCTGGCGTCGATGTCGGTGTCGTCGTCTTCATAGTCGGGCCAGCTTAGCGAAACCCCGAAACCGGCAAACAGATTTTCGCTGAACATGCGGTCAAAGCCCAGGGCAATGCCGGGGGTTTTCAGGTCATAACCCACATTGCCGCTGCCGCTTTGCTTGGTAAAGCTGTAGGTGGGGGTCACCCACAAGCGGTTGAGGTTTTGGCCGCTGTCGGCGCTGCTGCCGCCCGCCAGCACCTGGCCGTTGTCGCTTTCCTGCCACAGGGCGGCAAACAGGCCCTTGCTGTGGTCGGCAAAGGCGCTAAAGGCCGGGTTGAAAGCGGCAATATGGCTGCTGCCGGTTATGGCCCCTATGCCGCCGCGCACCGGGTTAACCGGGCCGGGATCGGGACCGGGGCCGGGGGCGCCGGTTATGATTATTACCAGGTGTTGTTTGGTGGCGTCCCATCCCAGGTAGGTATACCTGTAGTCATACGCGCCTTTGCAAGTCGCCCTCACTGGCTATGATGCTGCTCTGGTTGTCAAACGTGCCGACGCTGCTCAGGTCAAGCACCGAGTAAGTGCCGGATGCCAGTGCCGGGCCGTAGCCAAAGCTGCCCACGCCCACCTGGCTGCCCGCTTGCAGGTCTATGTTGTTGGAGAATATAACGTGGGGCGTGTCTTTGGGCTGCACTTGCAGGCTAGCGCCGGAATTCAGGGTAAAGCTGTTGGCAGGCTCAAGGCTGGCCTGGCTGCCCAGGTTAAGGGCAGCGCCGCCGGCCACACTGACGCTGTCGGCACGAAGGGACAAGTCCAGCAGGCTGGCGCCGCCGGCAAAAACCGCATCATTGGTCACAGTAACCATGGCGCCGTTAAAGGCATAATTGCCGGAGTATACCCGCATGGTGTCCACATAGAGGGGTGATGCCACTTGTACCTGGCCCTGGCCCAGGCCGGTAAACTCCACCTGGTCGCCATCTAAAAAGTACTCGCTGCTGCTGCCGTTCAAGGCCCAGTTGGCATAGCTTCTGTCCCATATCCCGCTGCCGCTGGCGTTGCTCCAGGTGGCAGTGCGGTTGATGTCGCGACCGGACACGGTAACTTTCAAATTACCGCCGGTTCTATCCAAAGCATAGTTGCCCTGGCGCGGGTTGTCGGGCGTCAGGTCAATGTAGCTTACATCCAGGCCAAAATTGTTGATCAACCAATAAGTGCCATCGGCTTTGTTCAGCAA
>CAZNBK010000353.1:625-2033 GCA_964571105.1 uncultured Desulfovibrionaceae bacterium | reverse complement strand
CTGGGCCACCTGCGAGTAGTCGACGGTATCGGCCAGGTCGTCGCTGCCAGCCGCCTCACGGGTGTCGACGGCGAGGATCACGTCGGCGATGAAGGGCTGCCCGGTCGCGCGCTCGGACTCGAGCACGCCATGGTGGCCGCGCGCTCGGACATATTCTTAAAGAAGTGTTCTTTAAGGTCGTCGGAAGCGCCCTTGAGAGCCAAGGTCAGGTCGTCGTTGGAAATATCCTTCAACAGTTCGCGCACCGCCCGATCGTCCAGTCCGCCCACGTCTTCAAACACGAACATGAGGTTGCGGATTTCTTCGGCCATCTGCGCGGATTCTTCTTCGATTTCCGCCAGCACTTCCTCTTCGGTGGCCCGGTCCACGGCGTTGAGAATTTCCGCGACCTGGGGCACGCCGCCCACTTTTTTACCTTCTTTTCCACCCATGGCGATCAACTGTGATTGCAACACCTTGTCCACTTCTTCGATCATGTCTTCCGGCACGGCCTCAAGGTTGGCCAGGCGCATAAGCACTTCGGTTCTGGCCCCGGCAGGCAGGTTGGTCAGGAGCACGGCTGCCTGCTCCGCCGGCATATGGCCTAAAATAAGGGCCAGGGTCTGGGGGTGCTCGTTGCGCAGAATTTGAGCCAGGATGCGCGGCGAGACGTTGCCCAGTTCTTTGAACGGCGTGGGGCCGACTTCCAGGTTCAATTCGTCAATAATATACTTGGCGGTATCGCTGTCCAGGTTTTTCAGAAGCAGTTTCTTAACCGCATCTTCGCCGCCGGTGAGGATATCCTGCCCGCTGACCAGTGCGTAGTGGAACTCTCTGAGCACCATTTCAATGGTCTCTTTGGGCACGGCGTCCATTTCCATGATAACCTTGGAAATCTGGGTGATTTCCTGACGTTCCATGCGTTTGAACACTTCTGAGGTGAACTTGTCGCCCATTGCCAGGAGAAGAATGGCACTTTTCTCAATGCCGCTAAGCTGCTCTGCCAACGCCGGCTCCTTCGGTTTCTTTCATCCAGCCGCGCACAATGCTGACGGCCTGTTCCATGTTCTGCTCGCAAAGTTGCAGAGTATGGGCCTTGACGTCCTCGATTTTCTTGAGCGCATCCAGGGCGTCCATTTCCTCGTCGGCTTCAATGAGGGCCAGGCGGTCTTCGCCTGCCGGCAAGCCTTCCAGGCCTTCAATGAGTTCGCCTTGCACACGGGGGCGGATCATGGCCAGCACGATGGGGCGGACCACCAGGAGCAGGAAGAGCAGAATCAGGACCGAGTTGAGGATGGGCCGACCCAGACGGGTGGCATAGTCCAGAATCAGGTCGGAGAGCTGCGGCTCAATGGCGATTTCCGGCCCGCCAAAGGAGATGCTGGACACTTCAATGGTGTCGCCGCGCGCCCGGTCGTAACCCACGGCA
>CAZNBK010000353.1:0-615 GCA_964571105.1 uncultured Desulfovibrionaceae bacterium | reverse complement strand
AGCTGGTTGATGCGGGCCAGTTCTTGATCGGAACGCGGCGTAAACACCATCTCCCCGGTGGCTTCATCTTTTACATACGTGCCATCGACAATAACTGCAACCGTCAGGCGGGAAATATCGCCCACGGAACCGATAATATTCTGTTCTTCTTTATTGATTTCAAAGTTGTTGGTGCGGGTTTCCCGGGAGCTTTCCTGTTCGGACAGGCCGCCGCTCATGGCGTCGCCGCGGAAGTTGGCGTCCGGCACGCCGGAGTCCAGGGTAGACTGGCCGCGCGTGGTTTCTTCAGAGCGCGATTCGGAGCGCAGCACGGTCACGTCGGGGTCGTAGAGTTCCTTGCGGATGGTTTTCTGGCTGAAATCCAAATCAGCGTTAACCCGGGCGATAACTTTGCCGGGCCCGATAATGGGGGCCAGCAATTCTTCAATGCGGCGTTCCAGGTTTTGCTGCACGGTGAGCCGGTGTTCGAGCTGGGTATTGCTCATGCCCACAGCCGTGCCGTCTTCTTCGGGGAAATACAGCACCTTGCCGGTGGAATCGCTAACAGAAATATGGGCCTTGTCCAGGCCTTCCACAGCCATGACCAAAAGATTGACCACGGCCATAACGTCTTTT
>CAZNBK010000352.1:0-2060 GCA_964571105.1 uncultured Desulfovibrionaceae bacterium | reverse complement strand
TTTCCGACTGCGCAGGCGGCTGAATATGAGTGGAAGCTGGCCCATGAGGAAATGCAAGGCGGTTTCATGGACGGCGTGGCCGTAGAATTTGCCAGGCTGTTGGCGGAAAAGTCCGGCAACAGAATTGCCCTGGCCGTATATCCCAACAGCGAACTGGGCAGCAGCGAAGATATGATCGATATGGTCAGGACAAACACCATCCAGTTCAATTTTGCCATGGTCGGCAACCTCGGCAGCACGGTGGCGGAAAGCCAGGCCCTGTTGCTGCATTTCTTGTTTCCCAAAGATATGCGGGTGGTCAACAAAGTGCTGGACAACGGCAACTTCCGGTTGATGCTGGACCAGGCTTTCCGCAGCAAGGGCTTTGAACCCCTGGCTTATTTCAGTGAAGGCTGGAACGTCTGGACTTCCAACAAGTCGCTGCGCGCCCCGGAAGACTTTAAAGGATTTACCTTCCGGACCATGACCTCCCGCACCATCATGGACAACTTCAAAGCCTACGGCGCAACCCCCACGCCGGTTCCGTTCAAGGACGTTTATTCATCTTTGCTCGATCATGCTTTGGACGGCCAGGAAAACCCCATATTTGTCATTCATGATAATAAATTCTACGAGTCGCAGCAGTTTTTGACTTTTGCCTATGCCTCGCCCGTGCCCCTGTTGCTGCTGAGCAACAAGGAATTTTTTGTTGGACTTCCCAATGATATTGAGGCAATAGTCAAAGAAAGCGTAAAAGAATTGCTGCCCTTTGCCCATGCCTTGGAAACGGCCATAAATGCGGAACGCCTGACGGACATTACCGTCAAGCGCCCGCAAATGAGAGTGGTGGAATTGTCCGATGAGGAAAGGGCGGTGTTCCAGGACAAGTCCTGGCCGGTGCGCGATAAATTTCTGAAGATGGCTCCGGAACGGGGACCCGGCATCCTTCAGGCTCTTGAAAATGATATAAAATCTGCTCGGTAAAATCAGTTTGTGCGGCAGCGGAAACACGCGCGGCAGCAAGACTGTTCCTCAGGGGGGGAACGGATGTGTGCACTTGTGTCAACCCAAAACTGAGGAGAGTGGTTTATGAAGAGAGTGGGGATTTTAGTTGCGTTTCTGGCAGTCTGCTGTTTGAGCTTTGGGGCAATCTCGGCCCAGGCCGCAGAATACGACTGGAAGCTGGCTCATGAGGAGCTGCCGGGCGGGTTTATGGACGCCATTGCCAAGGAGTTCTCAAAACGCCTGGCCGACAAGACAGACGGACGCATCAATCTGGAGATATTCCACTCCGGCACCCTGGGCAATCACGAAGACATGGTTGAAATGGTGCAAAACCAGGTCATCCACTTCAATTTTGCCGACATCGGGCATGTGGGCTCCATGGTGGCCGAAGCGCAAGCTTTGCTGCTGCATTACATTTTCCCCAGGGATTCTGACGCCTCTGCCTATGTTATGCAACAGGGCAGTTTCCGCGATCTGCTGGATCCCTTGTTCCGGGAAAAGATGATTGAGCCGCTGGCCTATTATTCGGAAGGCTGGAACGTCTGGACCGCCAATAAACCGCTGCGCACGCCGGAAGACTTCAAAGGCTTCAAGATCCGCACCATGGCTTCCCGCCTGATTGTGGATAACTACAAAGCCTATGGAGCCAACCCGACTCCGGCGCCCTGGGGAGAAGTGTATTCCGGCTTGCAGCTGAAAATGCTGGAAGGTCAGGAAAACCCCATATTTCTGATTCATGATTTTAAAATCTATGAAGTGCAGAAATATATCACCTTCGGGTACAGCGCGCCGTTCATTCTGACCCTGATTACCAATACGGAATTCTTCGCGGGTCTGCCCGAAGACATCCGCCAAGTAGTGCTGGAAACCGCTACGGAACTGGTGCCCTATGGCTTTGAATGGGCCGACGAGTTCAACACCAGCCAGCTTGAGGTTATGAAAGAAAAGCGCCCGGATCTGGTGGTGGAATATCTGAGCGAAGAGGAAATCGCGGCGTTTGAAGCGCTGGCAAAGCCGGAGGTTGGAATTGAGCTTGCAAAGAAGGTCGCAGGCAAAATTGGCAAGAAGTGTAAAGT
>CAZNBK010000351.1:0-2063 GCA_964571105.1 uncultured Desulfovibrionaceae bacterium | reverse complement strand
GAGAATGGAGTATATCCGCGTGGATTGCTTTATATCGCACAGATCACTGACAATGGCCCGGGGAATCACCAGACCTGCCGCGCACCCCAGGCCCTGAATAAAACGCCCGGCCAGAAACAGGCCCGTTCCCGGAGCCAGAGCGACCATGGCTGACGCCCCGGCGAAAAGCAGCACCCCGATCAGCAGCGGTCGTTTGCGGCCAAAGCTGTCCAGCAGCGGCCCGGCCACCGCCTGCCCAATGGCAATGCCGATAAGAAAGATTGACAGGGATATTTGCAGCATGGCTGCATTGGTATTTAGCGCGTTTTGAATGGCGGAAAACGCGGGCAGGTACATGTCTATACCCATGGAGTCCACAGCCGTAAGCGCGCCAAGCAGGAGCATAAGCTCAATGCCCATGCGTGCTTTGCTCCGGTTTCCAGGCAGTTGAGCGGTTTTCATGAAAAAAACGCCTCTTCTGCCCGGAAACCGGCCCGCGCGCGGGCAAGCAGCGCATGCCCTTTGCAAAAACCGCCTTGGTTTTTGTGTATATATGAAGGTCGGCTTTGGCTTTTATTGCCGCTTGTGAGCAAAGTCATTGACGCGCCTCAATTGTTGAGCAAACAACAATGATTTGGTGAATCTGCTATTCGGAGTCCAGAAGATACACGCCTTCAACCCCGGTCGGGTTTTCGCCGACTGCCGGGCCGATAAGCATCTCCAACCGACCGCGCAGCCGCTCTATGTGGCCTCTGTCGTCCATAAACCGGCGGAAAGCCGAACTGTCCGCATTATAAGCAAACACGGGCTTAAACCCTTCCGGATTGTCCACATCGCGCCTGACAACCCATTGGAAGGGGGAGGCGGCAATGGTCTCTTTATCCAGAGTCCAGCTCAGGTACAGGCGGGCGGCCTCTTTGTGGGGAGAGGCGCGGAAGATTGCCGCCATCTGCGGCCAGATCAAAAAGCTGTCTTTGGCGGGCAGCACAAAGCGGGAGGCAGAATCGGGCGTAAGCGCTCCGGCTGCTGTGAAGGTCGCGAGCTTTTGCCCGGCGCGGACCACGTCCAAGGCGGGCACCGTGCCGCGAACCCACTGCACATCCTGTTGCATCAGCTTGTCGATATATTCCCAGCCGTAAGTGCGAATGATCTGGTCAAACATGAACAGCACGGCGTCATCATCCTGGGGATAGGTGAGTACAAGCTTTCCCTTCAATTCGGGGGCAAGGTAATCAAGGGCATCCAACGGGGTGTCCGCTTCGGGCAGCGATGCGCTGACGTTGTTGCTGAACGAGAAGATGGTAATGGCGGTAAAAGCGCCGTCCGGGTCCTTGAATTCAGAGTACACCGCATCCCAGCCTAGGGGCTTGTATAGTTCAAGCAGTCCCAGCGCTTTCCAGCGGTCATAATCGTGTATGCTCTGCAGGTGGGCGACATCAAATTCCAAGCGCCCCAAGGCAATCTGCTGATCAATGCGCAGGTCATGGTACTTGCTTAAGTCGGTGATGATACGGATGTTCATCTCGGGGAAACGCGCCTTAAACGCTTTTTCCGTTTCCGCGTAATCACCGGCTGAATCGCCTCCGGCAAAGACCACCAAGTTTCCACCTTCTTGCAAGGCGGCCTGGTAAAGTTCATCCAGGGTCCGGGTTTCAACTTCCACCGTCGGAGTCGTCGATGTAGGTTCTTGAGCCAAAACCTGCGCGGCAGCGCCGGTCAGGCAGGCCACCGCCAGCAGGGCGGCGATAACGATCTTGTTTGTTTTGTCCATAAAACTTCCTTTGGGCAATGTATGCCCCGGTTGTTGTCACAAGGTTACATAAAAGCGGTCAGATTCCGGCTTCCCGATGGGTTGCGGGCACAGCGGGGTATAGCGGAGCTGCGAGGCGATCAGCTCGTTATCCGGAGCAACACTGCGTTGCACATTCTGAGAGAAATTGTCAGAGTCGGCATTGCCCTTGTTCAGGGTGGCCGGGGAGGAGGGAATAAGAATGAGGGCTGACAGGGCGAGCCAGGTCTTTTATTGAATCTGCTTCCATGCGGGATCTCGTCGTGAATAGTAAGAGATGAGAGAAAAGTGTCCG
>CAZNBK010000350.1:0-2071 GCA_964571105.1 uncultured Desulfovibrionaceae bacterium | reverse complement strand
CGTAAAATAAGAGCAGACCCCCAAGAGCAGCAGGCTGCCCTTCTGGATGCCGGTCTCCCACATGGAATAGGACACGCCGTAAACAACGCCCACCAAAATCAGCACCAGCACCGGACGGACGCCCGGCATGGGCAGGGATTCGCCGCTGGCAAAAAAACTGCCCCACATAACCAGAGCCAAGACGATGAAAAACAGCGCCATGGCGTTGTGCCCCTTGGCAAAGCGGCTGCTGATATTGCAATATAAACCCCAGATCAGGGCGGCGGCCAGCCCCATGGCGTAGGGAAACGGCGAACCCTGGATATTGGCTGCAAAACCGGCCGGATCAAAGCCGTGCTCAGCAGACATGCAGGCATATACGCCGACCAGGGAGAGTAAAAGCCCCAGCCAGCCCCACCAGCGCAGCTTAAGGCCATTTATCCACACGCCCAGAGCCACAATCAGGCCGGGCCACAAGTAATTGATCATGCCCACTTCCATAACCTGGCGAGCGCCAGAGGCATGCCCTACCCCCAGAGGCAGCATAATGGAATAAGCCACAAACAACGTGCCGCAGCCCAGCATATAGACCAAAGGCATGGCCCCAAGCTTGGGCAGGCCCTGCCGCAAGCACAAGGCCAACGCGCCGATGCTGTAAATCAGCGCTGTGCCGCCCAGCACGCCGAAAGCTTCGGTGAGGGTGCGCATCAGGCCGATGAGGGTGCTCCACATCAGAATGGCTAGAAAGCCGTAAAGATTGGCTTTTCTGGCGGTCATACAACAGATCCGGTTAGAGCGTTTTCGCATTAAAAATGCAGCATTATGGTCGGAAAAGTCGCCCTACGCCAATCCAGCAATCTTTGCCGCCGCCGTAAAAAGTCTTTACCGAGCGTTACTTGGCATGGCCAAGGTCTGCCGCCTCAGACGTTAATTGCGGCACGCAACCCTTGCATAAGCACGGCCAACTGGCAACCACCTTTATAGGCTTGCAGCGTCCGGCGTTACAGGGGCCCCAATCCATGCTGCAGGCGGCCACTGCGGCAATCAGATCCATTTCGGCGCGCAGGACGATTTTGTCGCCGGGCCTGGAAATCGGCTCGCGCACTTGCAGGCTGTTATCCGGCAGCACAGCCGCATTCATAAAAATATTAAACGGCTGAATGGTGGAATACGGCGCAATATCAAATCGGCCCAGAACCATATTAATATTGTCAAAACAGTTATTGTGATTGAGGCCGAGAGCGCGGCGCTCATAGAGTTCCGGACGGCAGCAGGCGTAAAGCATGTCATGGCAGCCCACATCATCCTCCATAATCGTAAACATGGGGTGGTAGCGATTGCTGTAAAGCACGTCACCCACTTTGGGCTGGATGCGCATGTTAACCCCCATGGTAATGCCCGGCGACAGAAATACCGAGTGATCCTCCTGGCTGACTGCAAAAAAATCGGCTACCTGCTGCCCTTCCGGGTCAATGATCGTAATGGTCTGACCGGCTTTCATGGCAAAGCCCAGGCCTGATTGCGCGGGAATAACGTGTTCGTGCATGACTCTTTACCTCCACGGTTAAAGGACTGGTTAACATTTCACCCTTACGCAATTTTATATCAGCCGCAATAGCCAAAGCCGCCCCGCGCCAAACGCGCCGCTGGCGCTTCGGTTCATGCCGCCGTAACTTTGCCGCGCAAACGTTCTGCAATGCTAAATACGCTGCAAGCAGTTTATTTTTTTGTTCTGGTTACTTTCTTATAACCTTACTTTCCGCCGGAGTCAGCAGAAAAAAATACCCGGCGAACCGGGTACTTGTATGCTCTGGCTGTTATATATCCAACCTCGCCCGAAATTGCGGACGCCGACTACCCCTGCCAAGCCTGCGCGATTAGCGTTTGCAAAGACTTTTGCTGCGACGGACCGTGCCCCCTAAAGAGGAGTGCGCTTGTTTAGAGCTGTTTAACTTTGAAATGTTACCAAACTCGAATGCCGAACACTGGCTTTAAAACCAGAAGACAAAAAGGCACTTCCCTTATAGATGCGCAAAATCCAAGGCGATTTTGCGAAGGCACGCGTTGCTTAAACGCGCGCGGGTGTCGCTTC
>CAZNBK010000349.1:0-2073 GCA_964571105.1 uncultured Desulfovibrionaceae bacterium | reverse complement strand
AATCCCCATAAGCCGTCAAGATTTTTTTTTGGGCCAAGACCTTATATAAACCTTGCCCTTATCGCATACCTTGCCTTTATCGTATACCTCTCGGCTCGGCGTCCTGCCTCGCACTCGAGGGTCGCTCACAAAAAGCGTCGTTTTTGTTTCGCTCCCGCTGCGCGGCTGCCGCACGTCCTGTGCGGCCCTTTCACCGTCAGCCGAAGCAACGCGCTGTGCGGCTCCTCTCAGCGTCAGTTTATTTCCGTAGGCCGCTCCCTTACAGGCAAGCTACCCTGTATCACTCCCTAATTGGGGTGCAGGGGATCATCCCCTGCAGGGTGCAGGGCTTAGCCCTGCCCTGCGGGCGTTTACGAGTCGTATTTGACGTCGCTGAATTTCATGAGCTTGCTCAGGTTTTGCAGCGATTCAATATAGCGCAGCGAACCTGTTTTGCCGCGGATAACCAGGGAATGCGTGGTGGCAAAGTGCCCGGTATATTCCACGCCGCGCAGGAACGAGCCGCCCGAAATGCCGGTGGCTGCAAAGAACACGTCATCGCTTTTAATCAGGCTTTCCACGCTGTGAATGGCCCGCATATCAATACCGGCGGCATCGATGTTTTCGCGCTCCACATAAGACTGCGGCGCCAGGCGGGTGAACATCTGCCCGCCGAGGCCCTTGATGGCGCAGGCCGCCAGCACGCCTTCCGGGGTGCCGCCGATGCCCATCATCACATCCACGCCCGCGCGCGGGTCAACAGCCATGAGCGCTCCGCAGACATCGCCGTCGCTGTGCAACTGAATACGTGCGCCGGCTTCGCGAATTTGGCGGATGAGTTTTTCATGGCGGGGTTTGTCCAGGACAAAAACCACCAGGTCTTCCACATCTTTGCCGATGGCTTTGGCGATATTCCGCAAGTTGTCGCGGACCGGGGCGTCCAGGTCGGCCACATCGCGCGCCGCCGGGGGGACCACCAGCTTTTCCATGTAAAAACTCGGGCCGGGGTCGTACATGCAGCCTTTGGGAACCGCGCCGACCACGGAAATGGCGTTGGGGCGGCCATAGGCCAAAAGCTTGGTGCCTTCCACCGGGTCAATGGCGATGTCCAGCTCCGGTCCCTTGCCGCTGCCGACATTTTCGCCGTTATAGAGCATGGGAGCGTTGTCTTTTTCACCTTCGCCGATGATGATCCGGCCCTGGATGTTAAGATTGTTGAGGGTGACGCGCATGGCGTCTACGGCAGCGCCGTCTCCGGCGTCGGTGTTGCCTTTGCCCAGCCAGCGGGCCGAAGCCAGCGCGGCGGCTTCGGTTACTCGTACCAGATCCAGCGAAAAGTTACGTTCAGGAACGGACATTTTTATCTCCCGGCAGTGGATTGCGGTTATTAAACAAGTTTCAGGTCGCTTAGGGCCTGGCGCAGAATTTCTTCATTTTCCGGGCGCATTTTGACCAGCGGCAGCCGGAATTCCAGATCGCACTTGCCCATCAGGGCCATGGCCGTTTTTACCGGAATGGGGTTGGTTTCCACAAACAGCGCCCGGCAAAGCGGCATCATCATATAATGAATGCGTCTGGCGGTGGCCAGGTCTCCGGCTGCGGCAGCAGCGCACAGCGCGGCGGTTTCTTTGGGCAAAACGTTGGAAATAACGGAAATAACCCCATGCCCGCCCAAAGACATCATGGGCAGAATGGTGAAGTCATCGCCGGAAAGCACGCGCATTTTGGAATCGCATTCCTCCATGATTCTGGAGGCCTGGCTCATGTCCGCCGCGGCTTCTTTGATGCCGATAACTGCAGGCACCTCCCGGCGGATGCGGGCCACGGTGGCGGGGGCCATGTTCAGGCCGGTGCGCCCGGGCACGTTGTAAATGACCAGGGGAATGTCCACGGCCTCGGCAATGGTTTTAAAATGCGCAACCAGGCCGTCGGGGGTGGGTTTGTTATAATAGGGGGTTATATGCAATGCGGCGTCGGCCCCGACTTTTTTTGCATAGCGGGTGAGTCGGATGGCTTCTTTGGTGTAGTTGGAGCCTGCTCCGGCCACCACCGGCACCCGCCCGGAGGTGCTGGAGGCGATGCTGCCCTATTTCA
>CAZNBK010000348.1:1666-2111 GCA_964571105.1 uncultured Desulfovibrionaceae bacterium | reverse complement strand
TGGCGCTCGGTGCCGAGAATATGCAGCCCGCCCGCCTCAATAACGCCTTCGCCCAGCTTGATGTCCGTACCGCGCCCGGCCATGTTGGTGGCAATGGTCACCTTGCCGGACTGCCCGGCCTCGGCCACAATTCCGGCTTCCCGTTCATGCTGCTTGGCATTGAGCACGTTATGCGGAACGTGTTGCTTTTTCAGCAGACCGGACAGCAGTTCGGAATTCTCAATGGAGATGGTGCCGACAAGCACAGGCTGCCCTTTGTGATGCAGTTCCTTGATCTCCTCGGCAATGGCCGCGAATTTTTCTTGTTTGGTCCGGTAAATAAGGTCCGGGTAATCCTTGCGGATCATGGGCCTATGCGTGGGGATGGAATATACGTCCAGATTATAAATTTGTTTGAATTCCACGGCTTCGGTGTCAGCCGTGCCGGTCATGCCCGCCAGTTTAT
>CAZNBK010000348.1:0-1656 GCA_964571105.1 uncultured Desulfovibrionaceae bacterium | reverse complement strand
TATTTTGTCGTACATGCGGAAATAATTCTGGAAGGTGATGGAGGCCAGGGTCTGGTTTTCAGACTCAATTTTCACATGCTCCTTGGCTTCCAAAGCCTGGTGCAAGCCGTCGGAAAAACGGCGGCCGGGCATGGCGCGCCCGGTAAATTCGTCAACAATAACCACCTGCCCTTCGTTGACCAGGTAGTCCACATCGCGGCGGAACAGGTGCGTGGCCTTGAGCGCCTGCAAAATGTGATGCTGGTAGGCAATGTTGGACGGATCATAGAGGTTGTCCAGATGCAGGATTTCCTCGGCCCGGGCCACGCCTTCATCGGTGAGGGACACGGTGCGCGCCTTTTCATCCATGGTAAAATGCACGTCCTGCTTCAGGGCAGGCATGATGGCATTGACGCGGGCGTACAGGTCGGTGGATTTTTCTCCGGCTCCGGAAATAATCAGCGGTGTTCTGGCCTCGTCAATGAGAATGGAGTCCACTTCGTCAACAATGGCATAATTATGGCCGCGCTGCACCAACTGGTTCTTATAAAATTTCATGTTGTCGCGCAAAAAGTCGAACCCGAACTCGTTGTTGGTGCCGTAGGTTATATCCGCGCCGTAAGCGGCCTGCCGCTCCTGATCGGTAAGCCCGTGCACAATAACGCCAACGGAAAGCCCCAGAAAATTATACAGAACGCCCATCCACTCAGAGTCGCGGCGGGCCAGATAGTCGTTAACGGTAACCACGTGCACGCCCTTGCCGGACAAGGCGTTGAGCACCACAGCCAGAGTGGCCACCAGGGTTTTGCCTTCCCCGGTTTTCATTTCCGCAATGGCGCCCTTGTGCAGCACAATGCCGCCCACCAGCTGGACGTCAAAATGGCGCATGTTCATGATTCGCTTGGAAGCTTCGCGCACCAGGGCAAACGTTTCCGGAAGCAGGTCGTCAAGGCTCTCTCCGGCTGCGCAACGTTCGCGCAGGGTATTGATCCTGGCCGGAAAATCGCTGTCCGCGAGGGCCTGCATCTCGGGCTCAAATTTGTTGATGGTATCCACAACAGGACGCAAAGTTTTCAGGAAACGTTCGTTTTTGGTCCCGAAGATTTTTTTGAAGAAATATTGGAACATGGGGGCTCCGTGCAGTTATCGTTGGGAAGGTTGCTGTGTTTTAATGTATATTCCGATACATAGCAAATATTCCCTGATCGGCCAGGGTAAAAGGCAGGGGCGGCAAAAGCCGCCCCGCACAATAAAAATCAAACCGGTTATCGTTGCGGACTCTGCGCGGCCAGGCGCTGCAAGCGGTTGATGCGCTCCTGCACAGGCGGGTGAGTGGAAAACAACGAAGCCAGGCGTCCGGTGAGCGGGTTAACGATAAACATATGCGCCGTGGCCGGATTGGCCTGCATGGGCACCTGCTTTGAATAGGCGTCCAATTTGCCCAATGCAGACGCCAGGTGCAAAGGGTTGCCCGCAAAATGCGCCCCCGAGTCGTCGGCCAGGTATTCCCGCGAACGGGACAGGGCCATTTGGATCAGGGCCGCAGCCATGGGGCCGAGAATAGCCAGGCCCAACGCGCCCAAGGCATTGCCGCCGCCCTCCCCCTGAGTCCGTCCGCCGCCGAAAATGGCCGCAAATTGCAGGATATTGGCGATGGTCACAATGGTGGATGCCAAT
>CAZNBK010000347.1:1020-2124 GCA_964571105.1 uncultured Desulfovibrionaceae bacterium | reverse complement strand
AAATTACCTTGCGCGGCAGGGTAATGCCCGTGGGCGGCATCAAGGAAAAAATACTGGCCGCCGTGGCCAGAGGCATCAAGCGCGTGGCCATTCCCAAGCAGAACACCAAGGATCTTGAAGAAATACCGGCTGAATTGCTGGCCAAAATCGAGGTCATCCCGGTGAGCCGCATTGACGAGCTGCTGCCTTTGGCTTTTGGCAAAAACAACCTGAAAGCCCAAAAAAAGGGCAACACAGGTAAAAAATCTACGGCAGCGGCCAAAAACACCCGGATCGCCCGGCGGAGCCCGCGCTCTTCCGAACGGTCGGCGGATATTCGCGCATAAAACGCTTGTCTTATGAATAAAAAGGCCTGTTAACCCAAGCAGGCCTTTTTTACGGCTTGAAAGACAACAGTTTATATGTCATTGTCACCTGCGCGATTGGTCCGTGGCCGGGTGGTGAAACTGGTAAACACACCAGCCTTAGGAGCTGGCGCCCGAAAGGGCTTGCGGGTTCAAGTCCCGCCTCGGCTACCATTGACCGCCACCATATTTTTGGTATAAGCAAGCCCGCAAAAATCAGAACCTTGTATAAGGAGCCTGGGAAATGGACTATAAAGTTGAAGAACTCTCGCCGGTAAAGAAAAAAATTCAGGTCACGATCCCGACGCCTGACATCAATAAGGCCATTGACAAGGCTGTGAGCGAATATGCCCGCAATGTGCGCCTGCCGGGCTTCCGTAAAGGCAAAGTCCCCCCCGGGCTCATTGAGTCCCGCTACCGCCGTGAAATTTACAGCGAAGCCATGACTCGCACCGTGGACAGCGCCATCGCCAAAATCCTTGAAGAACTGAAAGTTAAACCGGCCTCCAAGGTGGAACTGGAACCCACCGAGCCCGAGCGCAACCAGCCGTTTAAATTCTCCATTGAATTTGAAGTGTTCCCGCAATTTGACCTGCCCGACTACAAAGGGCTCAAGGTTGAAGAACGCAAGGTGGTTGTGGATGAGCAGGCCGTGGAAGACACGCTGACCCGTATCCGGGAAAGCCTGGCGGAAATTGTCCCTGTGGAAAAAAGCCGCTCGCCCAAGGATGGCGAAGTGGCCACCATCGATTTTACTGCA
>CAZNBK010000347.1:0-1010 GCA_964571105.1 uncultured Desulfovibrionaceae bacterium | reverse complement strand
GCGAAGAAGCTGTGCCGGAGCTGGAAGCACTGGTAAAAACCCTTAAGCCCGGCGAAAGCGGCGAAAAGGAAATCACCTTCTCCAAAGATATGGTCAACAAAGAAATCGCCGGACAGACGCTGCTTCTGAAAGTTACGCTGCGCGGCCTTGCTGAGCGCCGCGTGCCCGAGCTTGACAATGCGCTGGCTGAGCGCCTGGGCGCCGGTACTGTGGAAAAAATGCGTTCCACCATTGCCGATTCCTATATCGCCAACCATAAGGGCGAAGCCAAAGAAGAAGCCCAGGACAAGCTCCTGAAGCAGCTTCTGGGCAAAATCGATTACCCCCTGCCGGAATCTCTGGTTGAGCACCATGCCAAAGTGGTGCTCGATGAAATACAGTACCGCCGCAACAAAGACACCGCCCAAGGCCAGGAAGCCGCCATCACCGACGAGGAAAAAGCCTTGGCCCGCACCGATGCCGAAAACTACGTCAAGGGCCAGATCATGCTCCTGACCATTGCCGAAACGGAAAACCTGGAAGTAAGCTCGGAAGAAATCGAGCACCGCCTGGAAGACCTGGCCCGGCGTAGCGGGATGGATGCACAGGCGCTCAAGCAGTACTATGTGCAGCAAAACCTCATTTACTCCCTGCGCGACCGCATGCTCACCGAAAAGGCCCTGGATGTAATTTACGCGGCAGCTGAGGTTACCGAAGTGGAACAACCCGCAGAAGACGCCTCGGCCAAGAAAGCGCCTGCCAAGAAAAAGGCCCCGGCAGAGAAAAAAGCCCCGGCGGAAAAAAAGGCCAAAGCCGCGGAAGACAAACCCGCTGAGGGAAAAAAGCCTGCTGAGAAAAAGGCCAAAGCCGCGCCCAAGCCCAAAACCAAGGCCGAAGACAAACCTGCCGAGTAAAGCAGACCGGCAGCAGAAAAATTATCGGTAAACGGCCCGCTGCCTCAAGGCAGCGGGCCGTTTGTTTTTTTCACCTGCCGGGCATGTCCGGGATAATTCAAATATGACGCAACGCCT
>CAZNBK010000346.1:0-2136 GCA_964571105.1 uncultured Desulfovibrionaceae bacterium | reverse complement strand
CGCATGCTGGTAGGGGGCATGGCCGCTGTTACCATCGGTATTTTCTTTGCTTTGGTCATTATGATGAACAGCACTACTTTCCAGCCCCTGTACACCAACCTGAACGCCGAAGACGCCAACCGCGTGGTCAAGGCCCTGGAAGTGGTCAAGCAAAAGCTCGGCCTGGCGGAAGAACCGGCAGCCATAGAAGAACCTGTGGCGGCTGCGGCCAATATGGAATAAACGAAAAAGCTTGCGCCCATTTTCCGGCGCGCTTTGGAGAACAATATGTTTGAAGCTAAGTCAATCACCCTGGACACTCTCAAGGAAGAAATCCAGAAACGCCTGGACAACGGCGACCGATTTCTCACCATGTCCGCCGTTGACCGCAACGACGGTTTCGAGATCCTGTATCACTTTGACAAGGACCTCACGGAAACCCACCTGCGCCTGGCCTGCCCCAAGGGCACGGTGGTGCCGAGCATTTCCGCCATCTACTTCACGGCGGTACTGGTGGAAAACGAAATCCGCGACATGTTCGACATCCACTTTTCCGATATGCCCCTGGATTTCTCGGGCACCTTTTATCTCGAAGGCGAAGTGGTCAAGGGTCCCATGTGCAACTACACCATCATCAAGCAATAGGCTTGCAAGAGGTCTAATATGACTCAGAATAGTACGGTTATACCTTTCGGCCCGCAGCACCCGGTACTGCCCGAGCCGCTGCATCTGAAGCTGGTTGTGGAAGATGAAATCGTCAAGAGCGCGGTGCCCAACCTGGGCTACATTCACCGCGGCCTTGAGGGTCTCGCCACCATCAAGGATTTCAACCAGATGATCTACGTGGTTGAGCGCGTCTGCGGCATCTGCTCCTGCATTCATGCCCTGTGCTACTGCCATGCCATTGAAAAACTCATGAATGTGGAAGTGCCGCCGCGCGCCCAATACTTGCGCATTATCTGGTCAGAGCTGCACAGAATGCACAGCCACCTGCTCTGGCTGGGCCTCTTTGCCGAAGGCTTCGGTTTCGAGAGCCTGTTCATGCAGCTGTGGCGCATCCGCGAACGGGTTATGGACCTCAACGAAGCCACCGCCGGAAACCGGGTAATTATCTCCGTGAACATCGCCGGGGGCGTGCGCCGCGACATCTCGGACGAGCACCTGGCCTGGATTGACCAGACCATGAAGGAAGTTACCGTTGAGATGAAGCAGCTGACCTCCACCATACTCAGCGACTATACCGTCAAGCAGCGTACCGTGGGCAAAGGGGTCTTGAGCAAAGAAGACGCCTATCTCCTTGGCGCTGTCGGTCCTACCCTGCGCGGCTCCGGCTGGGCCATTGACGCCCGGCAGTTAAAATATGAAGCCTTCCGGGATATCGATTTTGAAGCAGTGGTCGAGCACGATGGCGACTCTTACGCCCGGGCCAAGGTCCGCTTCCTGGAAGTTTTGCAGTCCGCCGATCTTGTCCGGCAGTGCATTGCCCGCATCCCCGGCGGGGAACTGGCCGCCAAGGTTACCGGCAAACCCGATGGCGAAATCGTCACCCGCGTGGAACAGCCGCGCGGCGAACTGATGTACTATGTGCGCTGCGACGGCAGCAAATTCCCGCAGCGGGTGCGCATCCGCACGCCTACTTTCGCCAATATCCCGCCGCTGCTGCACATGCTGCCCAACTGCGAAGTGGCCGACGTGCCGGTTATCACCCTGTCCATTGACCCGTGCATCAGCTGCACCGAGCGCTAGGAGGCAATCATCATGTTCATGACCAAAAATATCCTGCGCAACTTGTTCAGTAAAAAGGCCACCCGCCCCTACCCGGTGGCTGCCCGGCCCGACTTTGAAGGCTTTCGCGGCGAACTGGCCAACAACATTGAAAAGTGCATCTTCTGCAAGGCCTGCCAGCTGAAATGCCCCTCGCAGTGCATCACCGTGGACTCCAAAGCCGGCACCTGGGAACTGGACGTCATGGCCTGCGTTTATTGCAGTATCTGCGTGGAAGCCTGCCCCACCAAGTGTTTGTCCATGAAAGCCGCTTATCGTAAGCCCTTTACCGAGCGGCAGATTCAAACCTTGCAAGGCACGCCGCGCGCGGCCAAAAAGAAAGCCGAAGAAGCCAAGGCCGAGACCGAAGAAAAAACCGAACGCGCGGAATAA
>CAZNBK010000345.1:0-2150 GCA_964571105.1 uncultured Desulfovibrionaceae bacterium | reverse complement strand
CAGCTTTTTGCCCTTGTCTTCACCAAACAGGGCCTGGGTGCGCTTTTCCAGGATGCTGATATCGCCCTTGTGGTAAGGCTGCCCGCCGCCGTCAATGCAGCCGCCGGGGCAGGCCATGATTTCAATGGCGTGATACTGGGCTTTGCCGTCGCGGATATCTTCCAGAAGCTGACGGGCATTGCCCAGCCCGCTGGCCACGGCCACATTGAGGGTCAGATCGCCGACCTGGACGGTGGCTTCCTTGATGCCTTTGATGCCGCGCAGGTTGGCGAAGTCCACTTTGTCCAGATTTTTGCCGGTAATCCATTCGTAGGCGGTGCGCAGGGCCGCTTCCAACACGCCGCCGCTGGCCCCGAAGATTACCGCAGCCCCGGTGGATTCGCCCATGGGCGAGTCGAACTGGCCGTCGGGCAGGCTGGCGAAGTTGATGCCCGCTTCCTGGATCATTCTGGCCAGTTCGCGGGTAGTGATGACCATGTCCACGTCCTGCACGCCGTCGCGTCCCATTTCTGCGCGTGCGGCTTCAGATTTTTTGGCAATGCAGGGCATAACCGAAACCACCACCATTTTGGCCGGATCCACGCCCAATTTTTCCGCCAGATATGTTTTGGCAATGGCCCCGAACATTTGCTGCGGCGATTTACAGGTGGAAGGCACGTCCAGCATATCGCTGAACTGGTGCTCGAAGAATTTCACCCAGCCCGGGCAGCAGCTGGTGAGAATGGGCAACTTGCCGCCGTGCTGGATGCGGTGGATGATTTCTGTTGCTTCTTCCATAATGGTCAGGTCCGCCGCAAAATCGGTGTCAAAAACTTTGTCAAAACCGAGTTCGCGCAGGGCCGAGACCATTTTGCCGGTGACGGACTGGCCAGGCGGCAGGCCGAAAGGCTCGCCCAGGGCGGCGCGTACAGCCGGCGCGGTCTGGACGATGACAAATTTGTCCGGGTCATTGAGCACATTCCAGAGCCTGCCGACATTGTTCACTTCCGAAAGCGCGGCTGTGGGGCAGACGGCTACGCACTGGCCGCAGGAGACACAGGCGGTTTCAGCAATGGGCATATTGAAGGGTGTGCCCACGGTGGTGCAAAAACCCCGGTTGATGGCGGAAAGGGTGTTTACAGTCTGCACTTCGCAGCACATGGTTTCACAGCGGCGGCAGAGCACGCATTTGCTCATTTCCCGCACCAGCGCGTGGCTGGAGGTATCCATGCGGTGCTGGGCCATTTCGCCGGTGTAGGCAATCTCGTGGATGCTGAGTTCGGCGGCCAGGGCCTGCAACTCGCAATTGGTGCTTTTGGTGCAGGTCAGGCAGTTTTTGGGGTGATTGGAGAGAATAAGCTCGACCACGGTGCGGCGGGCCTTGATGGTGCGCGGGGTGTGGGTGCGCACTTCCATGCCCTCGGTGGCTGCCGTGGCGCAGGCCGGGGCCAGGGTGCGGCGTCCGGCTACTTCCACCATGCACACCCGGCAGGTGGCGCCCTGGTTGACCAGCTTCAAGTCATGCAGGTTCAGGTGGCACAGGGTGGGAATATGAATGTCCAACTTCCTGGCCGCGTCCAGGATGGTGGCGCCTTGCGGCACATCCACTTGTTTTCCGTTTATATTTAAAGAGATCATGTTGTCTCCTGTGAGGCTTGGTTACTTGCGGACCACGGCGTTTACCGGGCACGCGATTTTGCAGGTGCCGCATTTGATGCAGCGGGCAGTATCAATAACATGGCGTTCTTTCTTTTCGCCGCTGATGCATTTTACCGGACACTCGCGGGCGCATTTGCCGCAGCCGATACAGGCTTCGGTGATATAAAAGCTCAAGAGCGCCGTGCACACCCCGGCCGGGCAGCGCTTGTCGCGCACGTGGGCCAGGTATTCGTCCCAGAAATACTGCATGGTTGAGAGCACCGGGTTGGGGGCGGTCTGCCCCAGGCCGCAGAGTGCCGTGTCTTTAATGGCCGAACCCAGACTTTTCAGTTTTTCCAGGGTGGCTTCCGTGGCTTTGCCCGAGGTGATCTCGGAGAGCAGCTCATACATGCGCTTGGTGCCCACCCGGCAGGGCGTGCACTTGCCGCAGGATTCCTCCACGGTAAAATCCAGATAGAACTTGGCGATATCCACCATGCAGTTGTCTTCGTCCATGACGATCATGCCGCCCG
>CAZNBK010000344.1:0-2154 GCA_964571105.1 uncultured Desulfovibrionaceae bacterium | reverse complement strand
CTTTTTCCACAACCTTAAAGGCAACAGCGGCATTGTCGGCTATAATGAATTAAACCGCCTGACCCACGAAGCGGAAACCTTGCTTAACAACGTGCGCAAGGGCGAGATGTCCATTTCCAACTTGCTGGTGGACTTGTTGCTGGTGACCGTGGATGCGTTGGATGCCTTGATCAGCGGTGTGGACATTCCGGGCGGCAAGGCCAGCCCATTGAATATGTCTGCCTTGGTTGAAAAGCTGGAAGCCGCAACCAATGGGCAGGCTGTGCAGTTGCCGTTCAATCTGCCGGGCGCCGAAGGGGCAGCTGCAGAACCTGCCGCCGATTCCGACTCCGATTCCGAGGACAGTCATGCCGAGGATGTTGCGGTATTCAACGACACCATCCGCCAGCAGAAAGAGGCCATTGACGAAGCATTGACCACTTTGGGCAAAGACTCGTCTCAGAAAGACTGCATTGATGCCTTGTATCGCGCTCTTTCCACGGTGCAGAATTCGTGCAGTTATATGGGGTTTGAAGAGGCCAAAAATTATGCCGGAGTGACCGCCGGGCTGGTGGACCAGGCCCGGAACACGGACATGGATTTCAGCCTCATGGTGGACTTGCTGCTTCAGGAAGTGGCGATAGTTTTTGAACTGGTGGACAAGGCCTTGGCCGCAATGGCTGCGGAAGAGGCTGCTGCTCCGGCGGCGGCTCCAGAACCGGCCAAACCTGCCGCCCCCGAACCGGCCCCCGCCAAAGCGGCTGAGCCTGCTCAAGCCAAGCCTGACGCGCCTGCCGCCCCGGCTGCCCCGGCTGCACCGGCACCCGCCGCAGCCAAGGCCGAAGCGCCCAAACCGGCTCCGGCTGCTGCTGCGCCTGCCGCCAAAAAGGATGAAGCGCACAAAACTTCTTCCACTATCCGGGTGGACCAGGAAAAGCTGGATCACCTCATGGAAACCATCGGCGAGCTGATTATTAACCGCAACCGCTATACCATGCTGGCCAGACAGCTTGAGGACAACACCAATGTGGACCTGGCCGAGGTGGCCCAGGTTTTGTCGGAAACCACCTATGCCATGGCCCGCATTTCTGATGATTTGCAAGATACGATTATGAAGGTACGCATGGTGCCGGTGTCTTCGGTGTTTTCGCGTTTTCCGCGCCTGGTGCGCGATCTTTCCCGCAAGAGCGGCAAAGATGTTGAATTGATCATGGAAGGCGAAGAAACCGAACTGGACAAGAGCGTTGTTGAAGTTATCGGCGACCCCCTGGTGCACTTGATGCGTAACTCCATGGACCACGGCATTGAATCGGCGGAAGACCGGGTTGCTGCCGGAAAGCCCAGTAAGGGCAGAGTTTATCTGCGCGCCTACCATCGCGGCAACAGCGTGGCCATTGAAGTGGAAGACGACGGCAAGGGCATAGACCCGGATAAGATGCGCGAAGTGGCGGTGCGCAAAGGTATACTTTCGGCGGACGAAGCCAAAGCCCTGGATGATCGTGAAGCCACAGAACTGATTTTCGCCCCCGGTTTTTCCGCAGCTGAAAAAGTCACCGACATTTCCGGACGCGGTGTGGGCATGGACGTGGTGCGCACCAATATCAAAAACCTCAAGGGTTCGGTGAGCATTGCCTCGGAAGTGGGCAAGGGCACCAAGTTTATCTTGTCCCTGCCCCTGACTCTGGCCATTATCGACGCCCTGATGATTAATCTTTCCGGCGATCTGTTTGCCATTCCTCTGGATGCCGTATCCGAGACGGTCAAGCTGGAAGCCGCCCGCCTTACCGACGTCAAGGGGCGCAAGGCCGTGACCCTGCGCGGCGAGGTGCTGGGGATTATGGACCTGGCCCTGTTGCTGGGTACGCCCTCCAACATGGAGGGGCAAGAAGAGCTTTCCGTGGTGGTCATTCACGACAACGACCGCCGCTTGGGCCTGGTGGTGGACAGCCTGCTGGAACGCCAGGAAATAGTGATCAAGCCCCTGGGCGAATATTTGGGCGACGTGCCCGGTATTTCCGGGGCAACTATCCTGGGCGACGGCAGCGTCATCTTGATTCTCGACCCGCACGAGATCTTCTCCATGGCCACTTCCAGAGCTCCGGCGCCGGCGCAATAGAATATTTGGCTATCTGCAAAACTATGTGGAAAGCGCTTCTGCCATGAGTGGACAAGTCG
>CAZNBK010000343.1:0-2157 GCA_964571105.1 uncultured Desulfovibrionaceae bacterium | reverse complement strand
ATTTTTTTGGCAACAGCTTCTCCGTTAACACCCTCAGAGTTACGCTTGGCAATTATATGAGAGACTCCCGAGCCGCCCTTAAACTGCTTGCCTTTCCCCGGCTCTCCCCAATAAAAGCTGATGCTGCCCACGTCCTCCCGGTTCATGGCATTTAAGGCGTCAATATGCCTTGAGATAACTCTCTCCATAGCTTTCATGCCTTGGGCATAATTTTCGCTTGGAGACAGCGGCGATTCGCCCTGAAATAGAACTGCGCCTTTACGGATCCCAAGCAACGCCTGCAAAAGTTCCGCGCCATGCCCGTCATTCAGCAATCCGGCCCGCCGGGCTTCGTTGGCGAGTTCATCCAGGGGGGCACCCCCCTTTTTAAACAGATTATCTCCATATATTGCCTGTAATTGGTTGTAAGCTTCCGGGCTGTAGGCTTTAAGGCTTTCCCCGTCCAGCCTGCCATGAATCAAGTTTATAAGCGGGTGGCGATTTTCTTTGACCAGCCGCCGCAATTCTTTCAATTCACGCTGCCAGCGCTCCCTGGGCGTCAGGCTGAAATCTTTTTCCGTGGTCAGCACAAACCCGGCAAACCGCTGCTGTAAAAATTCTTCCGGGCCCTGCCCGAACAGCGGAGCCATTTTTTCCGCATGGGCCAGCCAGGGGGCAAATAAATGCCTGGCCTGGGTTTCGGTGTATCCGGCGGCCACAAGATCAGTCACATAAGGCCGGGCAATGGCTTCCCGCCGCGCATACAGTCGGTTTGTGTCCGCCACTTCCGCATCCAGATTTTTCAAAAAAGCCAGGAGCTGCGGATCAATAACCCCTTTCTCGCCGTAAGCCGCAAGCTCGGCGACCGTGTCCACATCCGGGGCCACACGCACATGGGGGCGCAGCTCTTCCCCAAAGCGCGAGGTAAACAACCTGGTCAGCACCGCGCCGGTGGGCACGGGCACGCTCAGGCCCAGCTCTTCGCTTTCGTCGAGAATTTCCGGGGTAATCTTCAGCTTTTGCGCCAGGGCCGCTCCCTCAGCACTCTGAAACAGCACCCGCAGCCCGGTCGGCGCAATATACAGAGAACCGCTATCCTCAATTCCGCTCACCGCATCGATGATTTCTGCGGCCAGCTCCGGCGCGTTGGCAATGGTTTTCGATTCATTGGCCATCTTGAACAGCGCGGCCACGGCCTCTTCATTGCTCACCGCGGTCTGCACCCGTCTGACCCGCTCCACGTTGGCAGCGGCCCGCACCCCCACACCGGGCAAGCCCAGCACCGCAGCAATAGTCAGTCCGGCCTTGCCTTCTTCCAGCATCTGCGTCCAGAGGTCTTCCCCGCCGCCCCGCAGCCCGGACATACTCGCGGCCAGGTTTTCCGCCGCAACCCCTATGGCCGCCTGGCCCGATTCGGTCAGGGCTTCAACACCTACGGTTTTCAGATATTCCCGGACCGCCTGGGTCACAGCTCCGCCCACGCCCGGCCCGGCGTTTAAATAGTTCGTCAGCCGCTGGGTTGCCGCCGGGTTCAACCGGCCAAGACCGGGAATTAGCTTGGCCGCCTGCTTGAAGCTTACGGCGTCCAGCAGGGCCATGGGGATACCGGCCAGGCTGGCGTATAAACGGGCGGTTTCTTCCGACAGGCCCTGCCCGGTAAACACATCCCGCCGCTCCCGCATGTTCAAAAATGTTTCTGCGGCATTATCCCGGTAGCTCTTTTCAATAAAGCCGGAAGACAGACCCGCGGTCATGCCCGAAGCAGCCCCCAGCGCGGCAGTGGCCGGTCCGCCCAGCCAACCCGCCGCCCCGCCGGCCAGCCCGGCGTAGCCGCTTCGCTCCAGGGCAAAGACCGCCTGATTCCAGAGCGTGGGCAGAAATTCGCCCACGGTGCGGGCCACATAATCGCCATCGCCTTCATTTTCCCGCAGGGCCGCGCGCACCGCCAGCATCTCGGTTATTTGCTCCACCCTGGCCTTGTCTTCTGCCGTGGCCCGGGCCTCCCGCCATTTGTCGCCTAGCAGCAACCGCTCTGCCGAAAGCCTGCCGACCTCCAGGCTGCGGCGCATATCTTCCCAAAAACCGCGCTGCACGGTCTCAAAATTCCACAGCGGCTTGTCGCCGAGCACGGCCCCCCGCTCCGCAGCGCTCAGGCGGGTGTCAAGAAACTCGCGCATG
>CAZNBK010000342.1:1112-2162 GCA_964571105.1 uncultured Desulfovibrionaceae bacterium | reverse complement strand
TGGCGGGGTTGCGGGTAAAGGCCACGCCCGTGCCGGAGGTATTGCCCATGTTGCCGAATACCATCATCTGCACGTTAACCGCCGTACCCCAATCCGAGGGGATGTCGTTCATGCGGCGGTAGTAAATGGCCCGGGGATTTTCCCAGCTGCGGAATACCGCCTTGATAGCGCCCATAAGCTGCTCTTTGGGGTCAGCGGGGAAATCCTGGCCGATCTTTTTCTTGTATTCGGCCTTGAACTGTTCGGCCAGGGACTTGAGGTCCTCGGCGGTGAGCTCCGTATCCAGCTTCACGCCGCGCTGGGCCTTCATTTTATCGAGTTCAACATGAGCTTTCCCCTATACGGCCGCCAGGCGTTGAAGGAAATGCAGGGGCTGATGCGGGAGGCGGCGGACAGCGGCCTCTTTCTGACGCTGCATTTTGACGAGAACGCCGCCCTGTTTGACTTTGACAGCCAGATTGCCGATGCCTACTGGCAGCTGCTACAGGACGCCATGGCCCTGTCCCCCGCACTGGGGGTGCGGCTGATCAACATCCACTTTGAGCGGGGCGTGTGGGTGACCCTGCCGGAGAAGAAAATCTATTTGTTTGACAGCTACCGGGAGGCCTTTCACCAGCGGGTGCTGACCCTGAGGGACCGGGTGGAGCAGCTGGTGGTTGGCCGCGGGCCGCTGATCAGCATCGAAAACACGGGCGGCTGGCTGCCCTTCCAGCAGGAGGCCATTGAGCTGCTGCTGCAAAGCCCGGCCTTCTGCCTGACCTGGGATGTGGGCCACTCCACCATGGCCCAAGAGGACGACGAGCGCTTTGTGCGCGCCCATGCCCTCCAGCTGCGGCACATGCACCTGCACGATGTGCGAAGCGGCGTGGATCACCAACCCCTGGGCGCAGGCCAGGTGGACATTGCTGAGCGCCTGCAGGTGGCCGCCCGGCAAAACTGCACGGTGGTGGTGGAGATCAAAACCGTGGAAGCCTTGGAGCAGTCGGTGGGCTGGCTGAAGGAGCGGGGGTACCTGTAAGAAGCAAACAATAAGAATGGGGTTGTCGCAGA
>CAZNBK010000342.1:0-1102 GCA_964571105.1 uncultured Desulfovibrionaceae bacterium | reverse complement strand
GGCACACAGTGGATGAAGCTGTGTGCCTTTTGATGTCATGCCATGGGGTTCAGCGCGACCCCGTCAGATACTCCTTCGCCTTGCGGGCGATGATGATCTCCTCGTTGGTGGCCAAAGTGTAGACGCGCATGGGGCTGCCCGGGGCGCTGATCAGGCCGTCCTCGGGCGGCTGCGCGTTGCGGCCGGCATCCAGATGGATGCCCAGGAAATCCAGGCCCGTGAGGGCGCCTGTGCGCACGCTGACACTGCGCTGGCCGATGCCGCCGGTGAAGGCCACCACATCCAGCCCGCCCAGGGCAGCGGCGTAGGCGCCGATTTGCTTTTTGATCTGGTAGCTGAAGGCATCGATGGCGATGCGGGCCTGGGCGTTGCCGTCGTCCGCCGCCTGTTGGATGTGCCTGAGGTCGGCCGAGATGCCGCCGGACAGGCCCAGCAGGCCGCTCTCCTTGGTGTACAGCTGCTTCACCTGGGCGGCGCTGAAACCCAGCGTTTCCATGAAGTAGAAGGTGAGGAAGGGGTCGATGTCGCCGATACGGTTGTTGTGGGGCAGCCCGGTCTGCATGGACATGCCGACGGTGGTGTCCACCCCGCGGCCGTTCACGATGGCCGCCATGGAGGAGGAGCCGCCCAGGTGGCAAGACACGATGCGCAGGTCGTTTTTGCCCTCCCGCTGGGCCACCCAGCCGGCCACGTATTCGTGGGAGGCTCCGTGGGCGCCGTTACGGCGAATGCCCTTCTGGGCGTATTCGGCAGGCAGGCAATAGCTGTAGGCGGCCGGCTGCATGTCGCTGAAAAAGCCGGTTTCAAAGCTGCCAATCAAGGGCACGGAGGGCATCATCCGGGCAAACTGGCGGATGGCGGCCACAGGCTCCTTGTGCAGCACCATGCTCTTGCCGAAAATAATCAACTCCGGGCGGTATTTCTCAATGACGTTCTTCGTTTCGTCCACGTCAATTTTATAAATGTTGTCCTTGCACACCGGGAAATTCACCACGGCCGAGCGCTCTGTCACCGGGTCCACAGCGATATAGTCGTGCAGCGCCCCCATGGGCTGGGCGCTGAGGTGCCCGCCCTTGATGATGTGGTTATTCAAAACATAGCC
>CAZNBK010000341.1:0-2169 GCA_964571105.1 uncultured Desulfovibrionaceae bacterium | reverse complement strand
GTTTCGCCGCTGCCCAGAGGAGCAAGCACATCGTCCAGGCGCTCCAGTCCAAACGGCAGGGGGAAAACCAGGTCGGCACCTAGGGCGGTTTCATCCAGGCAGGAGGCAAAGGCCACTTTGCAGGGAATGTGCTCCAGGGGCACATCCTTGCGGAAACCGACCGGGAGAGCGTAGGCGGGGTTGGCGTCGTAAGTGATGAGCATGTCCGGCGCGAGCTTGTCTGTCCGGTAAAGATCCCGGCAGGCCATGTCCAGATGGGGAGAAGCCCCGGCCAGGAGCGGCCCGGCAGCAGCCCGGCAGGTCATGGCCCGGCCCGGCAGCAGGCTGTTCAGAGCATAGCCGAGAAGGTCGGTGCCGGGGTTGCCCCCTTGCCCCAGGGCAGCGCCGGTAATGACCAGGGGCTGCCGGGCGGAAGACAGGCTCTGGGCCAATTGGCGCAGCACCGGCAGGGGCGCCCCGCACAGGGCGCTGATTTCTTGTGCGGTGTAGGGGATAATCGTCTGGGGGGCCGATTCACCGGCAATTATCCGGCAGAGGGCCAAAAGGAAGAGCGTCTCCGCGCCAGGCCGCAGGGGTATCCATTGATCGGCGGCCAGTGCGGTGTTGTTGCGCGCCGGACCGGCGAACACCAGCTTGAGCGCGGCGGACTGCCCGGCAGGGCGCCTTTGGGCGAGCAATGCGCTGCTGCGCATGGCCGTGCCCCAGGAATCGAGCATATCCGCGCCGATGCAGAGCAGAAAATCGCATTGTTCCAGATGGTAAGCCGGCAGTCCGGCCATGCCCGCCTGCCGGGCTGCCGCTGCGGCGGGCTGTAAATCCGAGGGCATAAAATAGCAGTGCCTGGAGCCGAGGCGGTTGGTCAGCAAGGATAAAACCTGGGAAATACTGCCGGTTTCATCGCCGCAGAGGCAAAGCAGACGGTCCGCCTGCCCGGAGTTTTTTATGCTGCGCAAGCGGGTAAAAAAAACGTCTTTGGCCTGCTTGTAGGTAACCGGGCGCAGGCTGCCCCCGGCATCCCGGAGCAGGGGGCTGCGGACCCGGGCCGGGCTGTATAGCAGCTGCACTTCCGAAGCAGCCAATGGGGAAAGTCCGCCCAGGCTCAAGGGATGAGCGGGGTCGGGCAGGGTGCGCACGGGAAGGCCGCCCACCATCTGCACGCGCATACCTGCGGCTGTGGGGCAGAGTTTGCTGCTGGTGCGGGCGTACGTGACATCGCCTTTGACCCCGCTCGGCAACCACGGCCAGTTTTGGGTCCAGACCGTGCTGTCGTCCAGAAGTTTCCAGGGCAGGGGCGTAAGCAGGCTTCCGGCGGCTCCGGCCATGAGAAATTTGAGTATGCCTCTGCGGTCCAGCATGATTATCTGCCTGGTTTTTGTTCTGGGTTATTTAAGGAATCATTTATGGAATTATTCATGGGGGTTATTTATGGCAGACCGCGCAGTCGTTGCGGGCGGTGGTGTGCCCGGCCAGGGCGTGGCAGCGCTCGCATTCGGCCATGCGTTGCAGGCCACGGCTATAACCTGTCCAGCGGTTCTCCCGGTAATCAGGCAAGGCTGTGCTTTGGGTCATATCCGCGTGGCAGCTGGCGCACAGCCTTGCGGTGGTGAATTGGTGGCAGGTGTTGCAGCGGGTGAGGTCATGCGCGGCATGGCTGAAAAACACGTGCTCCGGCTGTTTTGCATAGGTTTTCCAGGGGATCTCCTTGTTGGGTTTGATATATTCCTCAATGAGCCGGGCTTCGGCCTGGCTGCGGCCCAGGGGCGCGGCGTGGCATTCAGCGCAGGTTTCCAGCGTGGGCCTTCCGGAAAAAGAGCCGTCCGGGCGCAGAAAATGGCAGGTGGCGCATTGTACGTCGCTTTTTTCCAGGTGCAGGGCGTGGTTAAATTCCAGCGGCTGGGCCTGCCTGGAGTATAAAACATGGGGGAATACGAACCAGCCTATGCCCAGGGCCGCAAGCAGCCCCAGCAGCAGGGGCATGATTTCGCGCCAAAAATGCGGGCGAAGAATACTTTTTGTTTGTTCCGGACGGGAAGGTTCACCCATGGTTGGCCTACGTTTGGGTATAGGTGTTCAGATGCATCCTGCTGGTTCAAAGAGAAAGGGGCTGTGCAACTCTTTGAAGCGCGGCAGGCGTGTGTCTTTGTCCGAAAGTACGGGTGAAGCAATTCC
>CAZNBK010000340.1:0-2196 GCA_964571105.1 uncultured Desulfovibrionaceae bacterium | reverse complement strand
GAATGAAAACATGCTCGCCGCCTTGCAGGTCAACCTTTTTCGTTTTTACCCGTTTCAGCAGGGCGTCTTTCGTCAAACCGGGCATATGTACACACCTACTCAAAGTTGATGGTTATGGTCCGATCCAGGGCGCCGTTGATGGCGCTGGCCGGGCCAGTGGTAAAAGCGCCGTCGCCAAAGCTCATGGTCACGTTGGCGCTGTCTTCTTCCGCATGGTTCGTGGCGTTCCCGCTGAAGTTGATCACAGCCGTGGTGCTGTTGACCTTATGCACATGCCCGGTCAGACCTGCGGGCGTTCCGGTGAAGGTGACAGCGGTGATCGGGTCGCCGTCCGTTCCGGCGAAGGTGTCACCGGAAAGCACCACAGAGATCATACCGGAAACAGAGCCGTCATTATCGGCGGATTCGTTCAAGGTGAAAGTGCTGTAAGAGATGTTCGGCCCGGTCGTGGCCGGGCGGTCGGTCACCACGTCGCCGGTAATGCGCAGGGTGAAGCTGATTTGGTTGGCGGCCCCCTGCGTAACAGTAATGGGCTGGCTCTGCACCCGGGCGTCGAAGGTGCGCACAACCACGCCATTGCCGTAGCCGTCGTCGACCAGCGTCAGGCGGAATTGAGTTTTTTTCGCAGTGTTAAACAGGTAATCCATCAACTGCTGGCCCTCGTTCCCGTCCATGAGCAGGCCCGACAAGTTGAGGGTGCCGTAGTCCTTCAGGTCCAGCACGTATTCCTTCGAAGTGCTGCACAGCGTGGTTACTTCAATCTCCCCGCGCGAAGACGAGGGTCCATCAAAATTCGTAATCCCGCAAATGATAACCCAATCCTGGGTGCGCGGATCCAGGGCCTCTACTCTGGAGCCGTAACCGAGTACGGCGGTGCCGGTGCAAGCAGTACAATCAGCCATGACAAAAACCTCCAATTTGTTGACAGAAATATTCTGCGCTCACGCAAAACACATCTGCATTTTCTTCATGTAAATCTCTTTCGTTTTGCAAAATTGCATTCAGCGGGGAGGCTGCCAGCACTCCGCGCACGGCCAAAGCCAGTTGTTTCGCTTCGTCAAAACTCATGGCGAAGCTGTTTATGAGAAGCGCAACACCCTCAGAGGTGTAACCCCTTAAGGAATAGTCAGGGTTGGTGTAGATGCGCTGATAAACCACGGCGGGCAATTTCACGCCCTGCGGAATTTTCAGCGGGTACACTTTGCCCTCGCATATGGCGGACACGTCAGAAGAACCCTTCAGGGCCGCAACCACGGCCTTTTCGATGTAAACCGGCGCCGCCATGTTTATTTGACCTCGACGGTAGGAACACCCACCACGTTATTGATGATCTGGGGAAGTCGTTCCCGAATCGCGTTTTCCGCAGGCGCGGCAAACGGACTTGCGGCTACATGGCCAAGTACCGTGCCGTCTTTACTCACCTTGATATCGTGGCCATCCTCAATTAGCTGCGCGGTTGGCCAGAATGCGCCGACAACGACCGTGTTCTTGTCAAACCTGGACTTCTTCTTTTTGATGCTTCTGTAGAGTTTTCCCGACCTGCTGATGAATGCCCGCTTGGCCTGCGCCCGCATTTCCTTAAGCAACTCGGCACCCACAGCATTCACAATCTCATCCGTCCAGGCCGCATACTCATTAACGATTTCATCAATGGGAATGCTCGCTTTGCTGGCACCCTGAAAAAACCTAGCCATTGACCGTGCTCCCGTCAGCCTGAGAGATTGCCCCAATTATCCCCAAGGATTCCCACAATGTCGTAGGCAATGCCTTTGTGGACGACTCGGTTATCTGCCGGATTAAGGCCGGGCCGATGCCGAATGTACATTCTGGATTCCACAGCCGCGACACGCTGCGCTACGTCTTGCGCGTTAAAGTATTCAGACCCCTTGAGCGGTTCCAAGGATGCCCATACCGTCGCGTCGTCTTCCCATACTTCCTTTGTTTCACCGTAGGGGCCATCAGGCACGAGGGTTCGCTTCTGGATGGTCACACGGTGGCGCATTCTTCCGGCACGCATGGCTAGAAGCCCCTCGGCACGATGTATGGATCAAGCAGGCTGTCCACGAAATCGTAGCCAAGTTCATTGAAGTTAGCGCCGACAACGAATCTTTCCCGCTGCTCATACCAAGTAGACACCCGCGTGAGTATCCATTGCTGTATTGATTGCAGCGAGTTAGACATGGCATCAACAGGCCA
>CAZNBK010000339.1:0-2228 GCA_964571105.1 uncultured Desulfovibrionaceae bacterium | reverse complement strand
GTTTTTCACAAGCGACCCTCGAGTGTCCCGCCAGGACGGCGGGACCGAGAGGTATGCGATAAAGCCCGAGAGGTATATTATAATGTCACGCTGGAGACTGCGGCCTTGAGCACATCCTTGAGCACTCCCGGCGCAATCAGTATCTGCAAGCCCCGTTGCCCGCCGTTAATATAAATCTCTTCAAAATTGAATGCGGATTCATCCAGAATGGCCGGGGCCGATTTTTTCTGGCCCAGCGGACTGATGCCGCCCACTTTGTAGGCGGTAAATTTTTCAGCGTCCGGCACAGGCATCATGGCCGCCTTTTTTCCGCCGGAGGCCGCAGCCAGTTTTTTCATGCTCACTTCTTTATCGGAAGGCGCCAGCACGCAAACCGCCTTTCCATCCACATAGGTCATCAGGGTTTTAAACACGCGGGCCGGGGGCACGCCGATTGCTTCCGCCGCCTGCAAGCCCACGCGCGCGGCATTGGGGTCATAATTATAAGTTTGCAAGGCATATGCTATTTTAAACTTATCCAAAACCTTGGTGGCCGGTGTGGATAGCGCCATGTTATACCCCCTTCAATGTAGACACTTTTTTTCTTGCCGCCGCCTGATCTGTTTTTACCCTTCTGGCCGGGATTTGCAAGACGCCGGGCCATGCGGGCTGCCCTTTTATCTGTTTTTTACTGTTGCCCGCGCAAGGCATGTGCAGTATTATTCTGCTGTTGTTTATTGTGCCGGGCAGCTTGCTGCCCCCTGTCAGCAACTTAATCAAACCGCAAAGAAGTACCCCATATGCCCAACACCCCAAAACCAAGCTCTCTCAATGTTCCGCAAGGTTATGCCTTTTCCGTGGTTTCAGCCGGTTTCCGCAGCGAAGCAGGCCGTAAAGACCTGGCCCTGGTGGTCAGCGATACCCCGGCTTCGGCAGCGGCTGTGTTTACCCAAAACCGTTTTTGCGCAGCCCCCGTTCAAGTGGGCCGCAACATGATTAAAAACCGCCCGCAGGCCAGGGCGATCATGATGAACTCCGGCCAGGCCAACGCCTGCACCGGCGTGGAAGGCCATGAAAATTGTCTGGAAACCCTGCGCCTGGCCGGGGAAGCCCTGAACATCAGCCCAGCCGACATCTTGCCTGCCTCCACCGGCATTATCGGCGACCATCTGAAAATGGACGCCTGGGCCGCAGCCGTGCCCCAGCTGGCCGATGAACTTGGTCAGTACACGGCTGAAGATTTTGCCAAGGCGATTATGACCACCGATGCGTTTGCCAAGCTGTCCAGCCGGGAAGTTGTTTTGCCCGGCGGCACTGTTTGCATTATCGGCATGTGCAAGGGCGCAGGCATGATCTGCCCGAATATGGCCACCATGCTCTGCGCAGTGCTCACCGATGCCGGAGTGGAAAGCGGCGTCTGGCAGGCCATGCTCAGCCGGGCCACCGGCAAAACCTTTAACCGGGTATCTGTAGACGGAGACACCAGCACCAACGACACCATTTATGCCCTGGCCAACGGCGCGGCCAACGTGAATATCAGCGAAGCGGACCTGCCGCTGCTTGAAGCCGGGCTTACCGAAGTGCTGGCGGATTTGTCCTATATGCTGGTGCAGGACGGCGAAGGCGCCACCAAAGTTATGCACATTGAAGTGTCCGGCGCCAAAACCCAGGCCGATGCCGAAGCCGTGGCCCGCACAGTGGGGCATTCGCAGTTGGTCAAGTGCGCCATGTACGGCTCCGATGCCAACTGGGGCCGCATTGTAGCGGCCATTGGGCGCAGCGGCGCAGATTACGACCCCGACGCCATCAGCGTGCACCTGGGCAACGTTTTGGTATTTGAAAAGGGCGAACCCACGGAATGCGATTTCGATGCGGTTTGCGGCCCCATTCTGAAAAAGACCGATGTGCACGTGCTCATCAACCTCAATGCCGGTGACGCCTCTTATACCTTCCTGGCCTCTGACCTCACCCACGCCTACGTGGATTGCAACGCGGCCTACAGGTCATAAACACAGCTCCGAGATTGCTTTGAAAACGCCGTCCCAACCCGACGGCGTTTTTTTATTAAGGATAAGATGCTTTGACAATTGCATCGATTTGCAAAGTTCAATATAGTACCCCCTATGGGCAAACGATTCATCGCTCTCCTGATCACTTTTGCGCTCTATCTGACCACCGGATGCGCCGGTCAAGCCCCGCTTCCGACCTCGCTGAAAGAAGACGCCCGCGGAGTGCAAACAACCCAAGCC
>CAZNBK010000338.1:0-2232 GCA_964571105.1 uncultured Desulfovibrionaceae bacterium | reverse complement strand
TCCCTTGCACGCCTTTGATCTCACCGCCCTGGAAGGCAATAAAATTATCGTCAAACGCGCTCAGGAAGGCCAGCGTTTCACCACCCTGGACGGAGTCGAGCGCGTGCTCACCGCCGGGGACCAGCTTATTTGCGATGCGAAAAAGGCCGTGGCCCTGGCCGGAGTAATGGGTGGCGCCAACTCCGACATCAGTGCCGGGAGCAAGTCCGTATTTCTGGAAACGGCCATCTTTGACCCCATCATGGTGCGCCGCACCGCCCGCCGCCTCAGGCTGCACAGCGAGGCGTCCTATCGCTTTGAACGCGGTGTGGACCAGGGCAATGCCGAGTATGTCACCCGCCGCGCCGCCCATCTCTTCCAGTCCATCACCCGGGGCAAAATTTTGGCCGGTTTGTGCGGACAAGAAGCCAAACCGCTGCGCAAAACAGCGTTTTATTTCCGTGTGCAACGGGCCGCAGATATTCTCGGCGCTCCCGTGGATGCCGATTTTTGCCGCTCTGTTCTCGATAGAGTCGGCTGCTCGGTATCCATTGATCCGGCCAACATTCCCTGGAGCGTTACCGCTCCCTCCTGGCGGCCTGACTTGACCCGTGAGGCAGACCTCATTGAAGAAGTGGGCCGCGTCTACGGTCTGGACAAGATAGTCCCCACCTTGCCGCGCATCGCGCATGACCGCAGCGGCCTGGCCCTGGATACCGAATACCATTTTCTGCTGCGCCTCAAACTCTGGGGCTCCGGTCTGGGACTTAACGAAGCAGTCAACTACAGCTTTGTGGGTCACAAAGACCTGGATCTGCTCAACCTGCCCCGCGAAGGGCGCATTTCCATCATGAATCCGTTAAGCTCGGAACAGGATGTGCTGCGCACTGCTGTGGCCGCCGGGTTGTTGAACAATCTGCGCCACAATATCTCACAAGGCCATGCCGGGCTGCGCCTGTTTGAGACCGCCCGGATCTTTTTTGAAGATAATAATTCAGAAACCACGGCCCGCGAGCATGGCCGCCTGGGCCTGCTTCTTTATGGCCGCCGTTACGACGGGCTGTGGCCGCGCTCTGACGCGGAAGCGGATTATTCCGACATCAAGGGCCTGGTTGAGCACTTATTGGCCTCTTTTAACCTGCCCGCAGGAGCATTTGCCCTGGAGAGCGATCACCCCTGGCTGCTGCCCTGTGTGGGCGTCACGGTTGAAGGCAAGTCCCTTGGCGTGCTTGGCCGGGTCAAGCCGGAAATAGCCGATGCCTATCACGCCCGTGGCCCGGTATGGATGGCCGAGCTGGACAGCGATCTGCTCCGTCAACTGGTTTCCGGTCGTGTGCCCAAATTCTCGCCTTTGCCGCAATACCCCCCGGTGCGTCGCGACATCACGGTCATGTGCCCCGAGCGGTTGCGGGTGGAAGAAGTCATCCAGTGTATAGCGGCCATGCGCCTGCCCTGGCTGGAAGATGTCCAACTGGCCGATGTCTTTGTCCCCGAGGGCAAGGCCGAGCGCAACCTGACTTTCCGGCTGACTTTCCGCCATGCCCAGCGCACGCTCAAAGATGCCGAAGTGGACAAAGAGCGCGAAAAAATCGCCCAGTCCTTGATTAAAACCCTGCCCGTCAGGGTGTAAGCTGATTTGGGGAAGGGAACCACAAGGACCTCCGGCCCTTGAGGTTCCCTTCCCCAAACCCCATCCCTCCTTAACCCGAAATGAAGAATGGTAAAAAGCCCGCAGGATGCGGGCTGCCTCGCAGGGCTGCTGCGCGAAAACCATGTTTTTTGCGTAGCATCCCTCGAATCCCGCACAGGACGTGCGGGTGAGAGGTATGCGATAAGGTCAGGGAACCCCAAGGGCATGATGCCCTTGAGTTTCCCCTCCCTCAAACTCCCACCCCTCCTGAACCCCAATAAGAATACTGGTAAATAGACCCGCAGGATGCGGAATGCTGCTTTGAGTGCTTGCTCCTTGCCTGGCACTTGGGTATGTTGAAGCCGTCATGTCCGAAAAATTATACAAAATTGGCGAAGCCGCCGCTTTGCTGGAGCTTAAGGCCTACGTCCTGCGCTTTTGGGAGACCGAGTTTCCCCAGTTGATTCCGGTGCGCACGGACAAGGGCCAGCGCATGTATTCCGAGGACAATATCCGGCTGCTGCGCCGCATCAAGCATCTCCTGCACGAACAGGGCCTGACCATTGAAGGCGCCCGCCGGGCGCTGGCCACCGGGGCAAGCCCGCTGGAAAATCAAGACTTTT
>CAZNBK010000337.1:0-2258 GCA_964571105.1 uncultured Desulfovibrionaceae bacterium | reverse complement strand
AGTTGCACGCCTATGGCCCCATGGGCATTAAAGAGTTGACCACCACCAAATTTGTGGTCCTGGGCAGCGGCCAGATACGTGACTAAGCCCATGCCCCCCCGTAGCGGCATCGCCATATTGGGCGGCAGCTTCAATCCTGTGCATATCGGGCATTTGCGGCTGGCCATTGAAGTTTATGAAAACCTGCCGGTTGAGCGGGTGGACATGGTTCCGGCCTTTTTCCCGCCGCATAAACAGGATCAGGATATGCTGCCCTTTGCGCAGCGGGTGGCCATGCTTGAAGAAGCCGTGTCCGGGTTGAACGGGATTGCCGTCAATACCCTGGAAGCGGAACGCCCCGGCCCCTCCTACACCTGGGATACCCTGGGCATGTACCAGGCCGGATATCCAAACGCGCCGTTATATTTTATCTTGAGCTTGCAAGACCTGACCACCCTGCCCATCTGGCATAGAGGCCCGGATTTGATTGCCCGGGCAACATTGCTGGTAGCTCCCCGGCACGGCGAAGCAGTGACGGACTTCCAGGCCGTGCTGCAAAATATCTGGGAAAATTGCTGCGAGACACCTGCCCTGCCCGGCTGCAAGGCTGCTTTCCGGGTTAATTGCCTGGCAGGACAAGGGGTGGCGGCTTTGCTCAAATGGACTCCGCTAGAGATCAGCTCAACGGACATCCGCCTACGTTTGGACCAGGGCAAGGACATCCGCTTCCTGGTGCCCGATTCCATAGTGCCTATACTGACAAACGGCTCTTGCTAAGCAATTCCGCTGCTTTACACGTCACCTGCTTGCTCTTTGCGGCTTTTTATGTTTATTTTAGAATATGTACTGGAGATGCGATAAGTTATGAACGTAGTTACCACCATACCTAAAACTATCCGGGAAAATTTGGCCCGGGCCAAAGCTTATCTCGTCAGGGACGACTGTGAGCGCTCTTTGGAAGCAGGGCTTGCCGCCGTCCGGGAATATATGAGCATTAAAATTGTCGGCGAAGCCAAGTTCAAACTGGAAGTGCTGATCATGGAGTATGTGACCGAGCTTAACCGCCATCACCTTATCCGTGATTTCTTCCACGCCAACCGCATCACCAAAGAGCCTTTTGTGCAATATGCGCGCGGCCAGGAAAAGAAACTGACCGAGCGCATGGAAACCATCCTGCACGGTCTGCGCTATCAAGCCGAACAAAAAAATAAGGAAGAAGAAGATAAAGCGCTGGCCCGGAAAGAACAGCAATACAACACCGGGCTGGAACTGCTGTCCCAGGGCGAATTGCCCCGAGGCAAGGCTTACTTGCGCCGCTATGCAGAAGAGTACGGGGAAGAACCCGGCGTGACCAGCGATGTGGCCAATATCTTCATGAAGCACCAATTATACCCTGAGGCCGCCGAGCTTTTCAGCAAAGCCATTGAAGACTTTCCCAATGACCCCAAAGGCTACGCCGGAGCGGTTATGGCCTACACCCAGACGGGCCCCATGGAAAAAGTGGAAGAAATGTATCTGCTTATTCTGCGCAAGTTTGGCCCGCACCCCAAAACCCTGCTCAACTTCAGCAAGTTTTATCTTAGCTGGCGCAAGCGTGAGAAAGCCTGGGATTATGCCCGGCAGGCTCTGTCCAAAGACTCAAGCCTGGTTGAAGCCAAAGAAATTGTCGAAAAATACGGTTAACGCATTTTAGCCTTGAAATCATATGCCGGGAAAATGCTCTGCTCTGCCGCCGCCAGGACGGCGGCAGCCGCGCTCAGTCATTATCAAAATCATAGCCCTGATGTGAAGCCAGAATCTGCATCACGGCATTGAATACTGAGCGGGTAGACACACCTTGCAAGCAATTTTCCAATTCCAAAGCCTTGGCCTTTCCGTGCAAGGAGTATGGCCTGGCCGGGTCGTTGAGTTCAATGATCCGATGCTCCGGGCCGTGCGGGAAAAACCCCCAGTGCCGGGTGGTCGGCCCAAACATGGCGATCACCGGAGTGCCCACAGCCGCAGCCAGATGCATGGGGCCGGAATCTCCGGTAATGAGTATGGCCGCCTGCTTGAGCAAAGCGCAGGTAAGGCGTAAATCCGTGCTGTTGGTGAAGTTCACGCCGCCATAGCCCAAATAGGGCAGCGCCCCCTTGTCCCAGGTGCCGATCATAAACCAGGGCAGCCCTTCCTGGGTGAGCTGGGCGGAAAAATCCTGCCAAATTTTCCAGGGCCAGGTCTTGGCCGAATGTGCGGCATAAGGGTGCAGAGCAATGATGGGAAAAGCTTTTTTCCCATAT
>CAZNBK010000336.1:0-2266 GCA_964571105.1 uncultured Desulfovibrionaceae bacterium | reverse complement strand
CTTGCCGTCAACGATAGCCACCGTTTCGTCTACTGTCAGCCGCACGGTTTTCAGTTATTACGCCGCTTTGCAGCAGTTGTACAAGCTGCGCAAGCGCTTCAACCGCTGGTCTATTTTCTTGCAGCACTTTCTGCGCCTTTTGTCCGAAACCACCGGTTTTTCATATTGTTTTCTAGCCGTGCGCGATGAAAACGGTGAGAATTATATTTTGGAAGGGGAAAACGCCCAGGTGCTGCTGGTCAAGAACAAACCCATGGAATTTCCCATGGGCAGCGGCCTGGTGGGCTGGACCTTCCGGGACGGCTCGCCCTTGTTTGCCGGGGCTTCCGAAGCGGCTCTGAGCGTGCCCATTCTCAAAAAAGGTGCCGGGCCGCAGAATGTACAGGCCGTAGCCTGCCTGCCGGTGAGCGTGAATCTCATCACCCGGGGCGTTATCTGCCTCACTCATGACAAGCCCCTGGCCATTACTGAGGACATGAAGGGCTTTTTGACCATGGCCGCCGAACATCTGACTCTTTTCTTGGACAATCTTTATACCAAAAACAAATTGCAGCAGGCCACCCGGCTCATCAAATCCCAGGATGATGTGCGCAGCCGGGCCGCAGCCAACTATAATCTGACCCGCTTTAAAGAGAGTGATTGATGTTCAGAGCGTTTTCCAGGTTTTTCGGTCGCGAAATGGCCATGGACCTCGGCACTGCCAACACCCTGATTTATATGCCCGGCCAGGGCGTTGTTCTCAATGAACCGTCAGTGGTGGCTCTGGATGTAGACAGCAAGCTGGTTTTGGCTGTGGGGGCGGAAGCCAAAGAGTTTCTCGGTCGCACGCCGCGGCGCATCAGGGCGGTTCGGCCCATGAAAGACGGCGTTATTGCCGACTTTGACGTGACTAAAAAAATGGTCGCGTTTTTTATTTCCAAATGCTTAAGCCGCAAGACCCTGTTCAAACCTAAGATTGCCATTTGCGTGCCCACCGGAATCACCCAGGTGGAGAAGCGCGCAGTGATTGAAGCCGCAGCGCAAGCCGGGGTTACCCATGTGCGGCTGATTGAAGAGCCCATGGCCGCGGCCATCGGGGCCGGGCTGCCCATTGAGCAGCCGGTGGGGCACATGGTGGTGGATATTGGCGGCGGCACCTCGGAAATGGCGATCATCACCATGTCGGCCATTGCCTATTCCGAATCGTTGCGCGTGGCGGGCGATACCATGAATGCGGCCATTCAACGCTATTTTCAGGATAATTTTCAACTGCTCATTGGTGAAAACACTGCCGAACGGGTCAAGATGGCCATTGGCTCGGCCATCCCCCTGGAACAGCCGCTGGCCATGGATGTGCCCGGCAAAGATATGGTCAACGGCGCGCCACGGCCTATCCGGGTAACCGACGCGCACGTCCGCGATGCGCTGTTTGAGCCGGTTCAGATGATCATCAACAGTATCTATAAAGCTCTTGAGAAAGCTCCGCCGGAACTGGCCGGAGATATAGTTTCCAACGGCATCCTCATGGCCGGGGGCGGCTCGCTGCTGCAAGGTTTCGACACGCTGGTGCACAAAGTTACCGGCCTTAAAGTGGTTGTGGACAATGCCCCTTTAACCACTGTGGTGCGCGGCACCGGGCGAACCTTGGAAAATCCCGCCAAATATGAAGATGTGTATATTAACTAAACTGGGTGCAGGAACCTTAAGGGCCCCATCCTCCTTAACCCGAACAAATTTTCGGGGTGGGACCTCATTTTTGGATGCACATAAAAAAGCCGGAATTCCGCAGAACTCCGGCTAGAGTATTTTAACATTGAAGTAATATTTTGAATTTTGTAGCATTTCAAAGTTGAAATGCGCTAATGTTTTTGTTTATTTTTCGTTCAGACCTTAAGATTGACATTCCCGCCAACGCCCATCATGCCCATGACTTTTTCAGCCACGCCCAGTTCCTGTGCTTTCAGGCTGAGGGCCGCACTGGTCTTGGCCAGTTTTACGGTCAAGTCCACATCCTTCAAATTACCATTTAACAGCGTCTGGATCATATCCGCCTGGGTATCCAGCACCCCTTTGGCCATGCTTATGCTCATAATCCACCTCGTCGGCAAGCTTTACCGTCATTCGGCTTTTCGCCGGGCATACTTATACTGTATCTCTTATCGGCAGGTTTGAACATCGACTTTAGAGCTGTTCAACTTTGAAATGTTACAAAACTCAAATACCAAACGCTGTCATTGGAGCCAAAAGGCAAAAACGCATTTCCCTTATAAATGCGCAAAATCTAAAA
>CAZNBK010000335.1:0-2313 GCA_964571105.1 uncultured Desulfovibrionaceae bacterium | reverse complement strand
CGGAGATGTTTCCCGGCACAATACTGAAGCGCTGGGCTCGGCCCTGGAGCGGATGTCCATTTTGAGCCTGAAAATTTATCATATGCGCGAGGAAACCGAGCGCAAAGACGTGTCTGAGGCCCATATTGCAGCTTGCCGGAAAAAGTTGGCGGTTCTGGAAGAACAGCGCACTGATCTGGGAGAGGCAATACTTGATCTGATCGATGATTTTGCGGCAGGTAACAAGGCCCCCAAAGTTTATTATCAATTTAAAATGTATAATGACCCGGCCCTCAACCCTGCCTTATACAAGAATAAGTAAGTTGCTCCAGGAGTTTTCATGGCGGAATACGAAGCGGTAATCGGTCTGGAAGTGCATTGCCAGCTGAATACGAATTCCAAATTGTTCTGTACCTGTCCGGCCAATGCCGAAAACGCCGGTCCCAATGAGTCGGTGTGCGCCATCTGCTCGGCCATGCCCGGCGTATTGCCCAGCATCAACGAACAGGCCGTGGCCGATGCAGCCAAGCTCGGCCTGGCCATCAACGGCAGGGTCAACTTGCGTTCGGTGTTCGCGCGCAAAAATTATTTTTACCCTGACCTGCCCAAGGCCTACCAGATTTCCCAGTTTGACCCGCCCATTTGCGAGGGCGGCCATCTGGACATCACTGCGGACGGCACGACCAAGCGCATTCGCATCAACCGTATCCATATGGAAGAAGACGCCGGTAAAACCATTCACTCCCCGGCTACCAACCAGAGCTTTGTGGACCTCAACCGGGGCGGTGTGCCCCTGCTGGAAATCGTCAGCGAGCCGGACCTGCGCAGCTCGGAGCAGGCCGTGGCCTATCTCAAGACCCTGCGCAATATTGTGCTGTACCTGGGCATCAGCGACGGCAATATGGAAGAAGGCAACTTTCGCTGTGACGCCAACGTGTCCATCCGGCCCAAAGGCGCAGAAGCCTTCGGCACCCGCACTGAACTTAAAAACCTGAACTCCTTCCGCAATGTGCAGCGGGCCATTGAGTATGAAATTGAGCGGCACCGCGATGTGCTCGACGACGGCAAGGCCGTTGTCCAAGAAACCCGCCTCTACGATGCTGCCAAAAATATCACCCTGTCCATGCGCTCCAAGGAAGAGGCCCACGATTATCGCTATTGCCCCGACCCGGACCTGCTGCCCGTGCTGGTGACCGAGGAGCAGGTGGCCGCCTGGAGCAAAGCATTGCCGGAGTTGCCGGTACAGCGCAAGGCCCGCTTTGAATCGGATTTCGGACTGCCGGAAGCCGACGCGGACCTGCTGACCTCAGACCGTGAGCTGGCCGATTATTTTGAACAGGCCGTGGGCCATTTCAACGAACCCAAGCGCGTCGCCAATCTTATGCTCGGCGAGCTGCTGCGCGAGTTGAACCAGACCGGGCTTACGCTCAAACAGGCCAAAATCACCCCCGAACGTCTGGCCGCTTTGGCCAAACTGATCAGCGAAGGCGTCATCAGCAGCAAGATCGGGCATGATATTTTCTCGGCATTGTTCCAAAGTGGCGACGATCCGAGCGCTTACGTGGAAAAACACGGGCTGGTACAAATTTCCGACACTTCGGCCATTGAAGAGGCTGTGGACAGGGTTATCGCCGCAAACCCGACCGAAGCGGAAGCATTCAAGGGCGGCAAAACCAAGTTGATCAGTTTCTTTGTGGGGCAGGTCATGCGTGAGACCAAAGGCAAGGCCAATCCCGGCCTGGTCAACGAACTGCTCCAGAAAAAACTGGGCTGAAACTTTACCGAGTCTACTGGTTTAACCTGAAAGGTTAATTTTTGAATAGACGGCAAATGAATGGGTAGTACGTAATTTCTAGCACGAGGTATGCAGAATGGATGAATTTTTGAAAGAGGCGTTGGAACTGGTTAAAGCACAAGCAACCGTACGGGTTATGGATGAAGATGAAATTTTGTCCATGGTCCAGAAACTCTCCCGCGATCTGAAAAGCATTGACGATGGCGAAAATGTGGCAGAAGTGGTGGAAGTGGACCCCGGTGAAGCCAAAAAAGCCATCAAGGAAAAGTCCATCACCTGCATGGAATGCGGTCGCTCCTTCAAGATTATTACTAAAAAACACCTGGCTCAGCACGATCTTACTCCCATCGAATACCGCGAAAAATGGGGCTACAAGAAGAATACGCCCCTGGCCTGCAAGTCGCTGCAGCGCGAACGCCGCCGCAATATGCAGGAGATGAAACTCTGGGAACGCAGAAAGAAAAAAGTTAAATAGTTAAATTAGTTGAGAGGGGAACCCCAAGGGCATGATGCCCTTGAGTTTCCCCTCTCAAACTCTC
>CAZNBK010000334.1:516-2319 GCA_964571105.1 uncultured Desulfovibrionaceae bacterium | reverse complement strand
TCCGCCGGGTAAACCGGTGAAAAAGGGCAAAACCCAACTGGGTTTCCAATTGCTTGATGCGGTGGCTCACAGCGCTGGGGGTGATGTATAGATCATCGGCAGCCCGGGCAAAGCTCAAATGCTCGCCCACGCAGGCAAAACAGTGCAACCCGCCGAGCACGGCGGATACTTCGTAATATTTCATGGATTAATATGGCTCATGCATTGAAAAAAATAAATCGTTTGTTCTCAATCGCGGACCCTGTTTATAATCAAATAACTGAAGACCTGTGGAAATGCAATTTTTTGCAATACACGGTCATTACTGAACAAGCGAACCAGAGCCATTTAACTTTGAAATGTTGCAAAACCCAAATACCAAATGCTGTCATTGGAGCCAAAAAGCAAAAATACATTTTCCTTATAAATGCGCAAAATCTAAGACGATTTTGCGAAAGGCACGCGCTGCTTATCCGCGCGCGGGTGCCGCTTTGCGGTGCCAGAGCATTTTATCAATATATAATTTCAAGGTTAAAATGCTTTAAAACCTTCAATAAACCGTATTGTTCAAGTTTATAAACCTATAAATTCCATAATTTAACCGGACGAGCCGCGCTCAACGGTTAGGGAGTCGATATGAAGGATCTGCTAGCGGGCATAGAGCCGGTCTTGCTCATGGGGCCGGGACCTTCCAGTGTTTACCCGGAAGTTTACGAAGCCTTGTCCCGCCCCACCCTGGGGCATCTGGACCCTTATTTCATAACCATTATGGATGATATTAAAGAACAACTAAAAGTGGTCATGGGCACCAAAAATCGGCTGACCATGCCCATGTCCGGCACCGGTTCCGCCGGCATGGAAACCGCTTTTGTAAATATTCTTGAACCTGGGGATCGCGTGCTCGTGCTTATTAACGGCGTATTCGGCAAACGCATGGAAGATGTGGCCGGACGCCTGGGCGCGCAAGTTGACAGACTCGAGTTCGAGTGGGGCACCCCGGTGGTCCCGGAAACCGTTGCCGAACAGCTAAAGAAGGGACCTTATAAGCTGGTGGCCGTGGTACATGCGGAAACATCCACCGGGGTAGCCAACCCCATTGTTGAACTCTCGAAACTTGTTAAACCCACAGGCGCGCTCTTTTTAGTTGACTGCGTGACCAGCCTGGGCGGCATGCCCGTGCAAATGGACGCCTGGCAGGCCGACATTATTTATTCCGGCACGCAAAAATGCCTGTCCTGCCCTCCCGGCCTGGCTCCGGTATCCTTTTCCGAAGCCGCCCTTGAGGCGATCAAAGCCCGCAAATCCAAAGTACCCAACTGGTATCTGGATTTGACCATGATCATGAACTACTGGGAAGGCAACACCCGGGCCTATCACCACACCGCACCGATAAATATGGAATACGCTCTGTATGCGGCTTTGCGCTGCCTGCTCAGCGAAGGGCTGCCCGCTGCCCATGCCCGGCATGCGGAGATGCACAAAAAACTGGTGCACGGCCTGGAAAAGCTGGGCCTGAGCATGTATGTGGCCCCGGAATACCGCCTGCCCATGCTTAATGCCGTAACTGTGCCTGCCGGAGTGGATGAAGCCGGGGTACGGGCGCGCCTGCTCAAGGAACACCGCATTGAAATCGGAGCGGGCCTGGGCAGTCTGGCCGGGAAAATATGGCGCATCGGACTTATGGGCTATACGGCCCGACCGGAAAACGTGGAGAGAGTCCTCGGCGCCCTGGCGGAAAGCCTGAATTAGAGCAATATCGCCAGAGCATTTGCCGTTTTTTTAATGTTAAATGCTTCAGGCTCAGAATTACTTTGGGGAGGCTCT
>CAZNBK010000334.1:0-503 GCA_964571105.1 uncultured Desulfovibrionaceae bacterium | reverse complement strand
GCCTCCCCAAACTCTATCCGGCAGAGGCTGTGCCCCCTGCATCCATAATTTAAGTCCAAACTTTTCCTTATTGTATACCTCTCACCCGCGTGCCCTGCGCGGGGACGCCCTGCGCGGCTGCCGCACATCCTGCACAGCGACCAATTGGGGCCAAATCTCAGCCCTGACGGCAAAACAAAAAATTGCCGACATTCTACTGCCCTGCCTGGTTTTAAATTATATTGCCATATAAATAAAAGCGTGTAGTAATTAACTGGAGTTTAAGGCGACCAGGCCACCGAGCCCGGTCGCCTTGAACATAAAAATTACAAAACAGCACGCAGCATTCTGCAAGCAAGGAATTTTTATATGTCCATCGGCAAAAAACTCAACCTACTCATTGCGACATTATTGTTGTTGGTCTCTTTGGTTATCATTCTGTTCAACGCCTACTCTTTCCAATCCGGCATGCGCACGCAACTGGTGGAGCACCAGCTCCCGGCCATGGCTGACGGCATTTTGGC
>CAZNBK010000333.1:0-2339 GCA_964571105.1 uncultured Desulfovibrionaceae bacterium | reverse complement strand
AGTGTGAAGATGTTCTGAATGCGCTGCACATTGCTGGAAAACAAGGTGATAATAACCCGGCCCTGGGCTGAAGCGATGATTTTTTCCAAAGTGCTGGTGACCATGGCTTCGGACAGGGAGTAGCCTTCTTTTTCCACGTTGGTGGAGTCGGCCATGAGCAATTTCAAGCCGGGATCGGCAAACTGGCGCAAGGCTTCAAGGTCGGTGCTCCAGCCGGGCTGGGCCGCCGCCGGGTCGATTTTAAAGTCTCCGGAATGGAGCATGCGCCCAGCCGGGGTTTCCAGGCCCAGGGCAAAGCCCTGAATAATGGAGTGGGAAACCGGGAAAAAGCTGAATTTTATACCGGCCAGTTCTATTTTGTCATCCGGCTCCACAGTGACCATGCGGACCTGATCGCAGAGATTGTGCTCTTTGAGCTTATTCTCCACCAGGGCCAGGGTAAAACAGGAGCCGTACAGGGTTGTGATCCCGTCCAGTTGCGGGATCAGCCAGGGCAGCGCGCCGATATGGTCTTCGTGCCCATGGGTGAGCACAATGCCCTGAAAGCCTTCCTGGTGGGCGGTCAAGTGGTCGAAGCGCGGAATGATTACATCCACGCCCAGGTGATAGTCTTCGGGAAACATCAGGCCGCAGTCAATAAGCACCGTGCCCGACGCCGTATGCACCAAGGTGCTGTTCAGCCCTATTTCGCCCAATCCGCCCAAAGGGGTTAATGTTATTACGGGTTCGGACATACACGACCGCATTCAGAATTATTCAATTATTTGGGGGAGATTATAACCATTAGCTAGAACAGTTTAACTTTCAAATGTTGTAAAACTCAAATCCCAAACGTTGCTTTTAAAGCTAAAGGGCAAAAAGACATTTCCCTTTATAGATGCGCAAAGTCCAAAGCGCTTTTGCGAAAGGCACGCGCCGCTTGGCCTTATCGTATGCCTCTCACCCGCGCGGGCTCCGCTTCGCCAGAGCATTTTATCAATATATATTTCAAGGTTAAAATGCCCTCGCACAACCGTGTATCAATTATAGCAAAAGCCAAAAGGAGGCAAGGCCCGGTTGGGGCAGAGCCGCTTATTCGGTCCGGGCGTCTTCAGTCCCAAGTTCGCTCACATATTCGTCCCCAGGCCCGTTCCCAAGCTCGTCCCCAGGTTCGCTCCCGGGTTCGTTTTGCCCGTAAAAGCGCCCAAAATCATGCGCCGCTCCTGGCGATAACGCCCGGAAAGCAGGCTGCGCTCAGCCGCATATCCTTGAAAGGCCACTCCGCCAAGGTCCGCCAGGGTGTAGGGCAAGTCAGCCAGTGTGCCACGCTGGGCGCTGAGCTGCATCCAGAGCGCGGCCTGCTGCGGGTTGGCGGCTTTAAAGCCGTCCGAGAGCCACAAAACCAGCGGTATTTCATACATCCCGGCGGAAATCAGACTGTTTTCGTGCCCGCAATAAGGCAGCACATCAAAGACTTCTTCGCCGTGGTCGGCAAAATAGAGCACCACTGACTCCGGGGCCAGGCGGCGGGTCAGATCGATAATTCCCTTTAGCACATGGTCGGTATAGACGATGGAATTGTCATAGCTGTTGATCTGCCGCAAGGCGCTGCTGTTGCGCCAGTCGGCCTCGGGAATATTCTCGCTGCCGGTAAAGCGGTCTGCTCCGGGGTGATAGCGGAGGTCATACTCTTCCCGCGAACCCATGAGGTGGATGAAAATCGCTTTTCTGCCCGGATCGTTGCGGAGAATTCTCTCCAGATGGAGCAGCATTGCGCCGTCCAGCCCTGGGTAATGACTCTGCTCTCCGCCCCGGTTCAGATAGATATGCTCCTTGGCCGGCGCGGCCAGAAGCATGATTTCCAGATAGCGGTTTTGAAACGCGGCCTGGTTGGACAGCCAGTAAGTGTGAAAACCGGCCTGGTTAAACAGGTCCAGGATGGACAGCCGGACCGGGGCGGCTTGGCCCGGCTTCTCTAGATCGGGGTTCTCTTGATTGGGCGCTTGCCCGTCCAGCGGCAGCGACAGGGCCGTGCTCAGCGAAGAGGCGGCCTGCGCGGAAGTGCTGATGATGTCTTCAAAAAGGATAAGCTCGCCGGATATGGCGGAAAGGCCGGGCGTGGTGTTGCGAAAATAACCGTACAGTCCCCAATGATTGCGGTTTGCCGACTCGCCGATGACCATAACCAGGGTCCGCTCTTCTTCGGCAGGCGTGAGCAGGCGCACTTCATTGAAATTTATGCCTGCAATGCTGTTCAGACTGGCCTGCAAAGATCTGCTGCCGTTGCGGTATTCGGCAAACGAGGCATAGACATTGACGATGAGGTTTGCCCTAAAGGTTTGGGCGGGGCTGCCGGTTAA
>CAZNBK010000332.1:0-2384 GCA_964571105.1 uncultured Desulfovibrionaceae bacterium | reverse complement strand
CGGTGGCCCCGCAGGGCGAGCAAGCGAAAACGACGTTTTTCGCGCAGCGACCCTCTCGTGCTCGGCAGGACGCCGAGCCGAGAGGTATGCGATAAAGGCAAGCACCGCCAGGACGGCGGTGGCCCCGCAGGGCGAGCAAGCGAAAACGACGTTTTTCGCGCAGCGACCCTCTCGTGCTCGGCAGGACGCCGAGCCGAGAGGTATGCGATAAAGGCAAGCACCGCCAGGACGGCGGTGGCCCCGCAGGGCGAGCAAGCGAAAACGACGTTTTTCGCGCAGCGACCCTCTCGTGCTCGGCAGGACGCCGAGCCGAGAGGTATGCGATAAGGGCAAGGTATGCGATAAGGTCGTTTATGCCTTGTTGGCGTTACCGGAATATGCTAAAAGTCGCGCTTATGGCTGACAAGTTAAGTAAAGTCACCGCAACGCGCGAACAGGGGCAAGCAGGCCGTGCGCCTCTGCAAGCAGGCGCCGCAGCGGCACACAGCCGCAGCTACGGCGCAGGCCTTGGCCTGCTCGGCGCGCTGGGCCTGTTTCTGGGCTTTCCCAACCCCGTGCAGCAAGTGCCCCTGCTTGCCTTGCTCTATCCTCTGGCCCTGGCCGAATTGGCCCGGACTTCCCATTCCTGGAAACGCGCTTTTCGCAACGGCCTTTTTTGCGGCATTCTGAGCTGCTCGGCCTGCCTGTATTGGGTAGCCGTGCCCATTCATGATTACGGCTATTTGCCCTGGGCCGTGGCCGCGCCCACTGCGGTCGCTTTGGGCTGCTACCTGGCGCTGTACGCTGCGGCCTTTGCCGCAATCATGCACTGGGGAAGCCGGAACCTGGGGGCGCTTGCCTGGGGCCTGCTGGGGACGGCAGCCTGGGCCTTGCTGGAATATCTCAAGGGCTGGGTGCTGAGCGGCTTTGCCTGGCTCACCCTCTCGGCGGCCTTTGTGCCCTGGTACCCCGCGGTGCAGGGCGCGGCGCTTCTCGGCGCTTACGGCCTGTCCGGGGTTATGGCCGGGGTGGCCGTGTGGGCCTGGGGGGCCTGGCGCTTAAAGAGCCGCCCGGCTTTGCTTGCAGCCATGGCAGTTTTGGCTTTGCTTGCAGGCTTCAGCGCGGTTCAGCTGAAAAATTCTGAAGCGCAGAACCGGGCGGGACTGGCTTTTTTATTGGTCCAGGGCAATATTGAGCAGGATCAGAAGTGGGATCCGGCCAATTTGCTGGCCACTCTAAATATTTATGCGGATTTAACCAGGCAGGGAATGGCTGAACTGCGCGAAATTCCCGAGGCGCAAGCAGCTGCGCCCGTGGTAATCTGGCCGGAAACAGCCATGCCGTTTGTGTACACCCTGCATTATGAGTATGGGGCCAAGCTGCGGGCCCTGGCCAAAGAGCTTGACGCCTACTTGCTGTTCGGCGCGCCGGGCTTGGAGCCTGATTCGGGCCTGGCTCCGGAAGACTATCCCCTGTTCAACCGCGCGCATCTGATCAGCCCTGCCGGGCGGGACCTGGGCGCTTATGAAAAGGAACACCTGGTGCCGTTCGGCGAATACCCCCCGGCCTGGATCAATTTGCCGTTCCTGGATTTTTTCCTGGCGCAGGCCGGTGATTTCACGCCCGGCGTGCAGGTGGACCCCCTGCGGATACCCGAAGGCATCGCCCTGGGCGTGCTGATATGCTATGAAACCATTTTTCCGGAATTGGCCCAGAAGCGGGTTGAGCAAGGGGCGGATATTCTGGTGAATATCTCCAATGATGCCTGGTTCGGGCGCACCGCAGCCCCGGAGCAGCATTTGCAATTGACGGCCATGCGTGCCGTGGAGCAGGGGCGGTATATTGTCCGGGCGACCAATACCGGCATCTCCAGTGTGATAGACGCGCAGGGGCGTATTTTATTGCGGACCCCGCTGTTTGAAGCCGGGGCCTATCCGGTGGCCGGGCGCATGGCCGCAGGACCCTCCCCGTTCTTTTATCTGGCCGCTTACTTGCCCTGGCTTTTTGCTTTATTGTTTTTCGGGCTGGTTTTAACCTCAGGGCTGCGCCAGGGCCAGGGCTAAGCCCTGGCAGGGGATGATCCGCAGGGCTAAGCCCTGGCAGGGGATGATCCCCTGCACCCCAATTAGGGAGTGATACTTTGGAGCTTGCCCGTAAGGGAGCGGCCTACGGACTTTGGGCGAAGAGCCGCACAGCGCGCAGCTCCGGTTGACGGTAGGAGACACCGCCAGGAAGGCGGACCGAGAGGTATACGATGAAGCCGTGCGGTGGCCGCGCAGCGCGTTGCTCGGGTTGACGGGGAGAGTAGACCGCACAGGAGGTGCGGCAGCCGCGCAGCGGGAGCCTCCAGCGGCGAAGCAGTCGTTGCATGAGCGCGCAAGCTAGCGAATGCTACGGATGAGGTC
>CAZNBK010000331.1:0-2385 GCA_964571105.1 uncultured Desulfovibrionaceae bacterium | reverse complement strand
GGCAGACAGCGCCTTATTTCTTGGCGCGTCCAAGGTGACCATGATCTACCGGCGGACAGTGGAGGATGCGCCCTGTGGACTTTATGAGGTTAACCGGCTTGAGGACCTTGGGGTACGCTGGATTGAACGGCATGCCATTCATGAGGTTTTGGGCGATAACTGTATGGACGGCTTGCTTTTAGAAAATCTTGAGACTAAGTCAAGCCTGGTTTTCCCTGCTGATATATTGATAAGCGCCATCGGTGAAGTGCCCACGCCGCCGTTCCAGCAGGAACTCGGGCTGGATAATGTGCGTAAAGGCGATGTGCGCTGGCTGCATATGACCAACTTGGAAAATGTATTTGTGGCCGGGGATGTGCTCACCGGCCCCACCAAAATCGGCAAAGCCATTTACAGCGCGTTGCGCACGGCCAAATCCCTGCATCACTGGCTGGTGCTCAAGGCCGCCAACCGTCAGGACGAGTATAATTACGACGCGGACAGGATGCCTCTGGACAAGAATGCCCCGGCGAAATCCTGATTGATATTTAAAAAGCCGGCATGGGCCTGAATGAACGGCGGATATGTGAATATGAGTGACTGTAAAGATAAAACCTTGTTTGTTGACTACAGCAAATGCATCGGCTGCGAGACTTGCGAAGCGGTCTGCCGATTTTTGTATAATACCCCCAGAATTGTGCTGCTGCGCACGCCACGCGGGGTTATGGCCCCTTTGTATTGCAAGCATTGTCAGGATGCCGCGTGCATGCGGGCCTGCCGCCACGGCGCCCTCAGCCGTGATGAAGACGGCGCGGTTATTTTGGAAAGCATGCATTGCCGGGGTTGTGAGACCCTCAACTGCTTGATTGCCTGCCCCTATGCCGCTTTTTTTGCCACTTCCAAAGGGGTGGCTGTGGAAAAGTGCGATTTATGCAAAGAACGTCGAAAGAAAGGAATGGGCCCGGCCTGCGCGGAAATGTGCCCTTGCGCGGCAGTAATGGTCGTTGATCGCGCCGATGTGGAAAAATATAATACCCCGGAAGCCCAGAAAGCCTACCAGCGGATCATGGATTGCGTGCGCCCGCCGGTGGCCCGCCGCAAGGCCCAATCCGGCGAGGAAGCAGAGGAAGCGGACAAAAAATAAAATATGAACCAGGTAGATAAAGCATAAACCAGGCATATGAAAAGCGGCCCTGAGGTTATAGAAACTCAGGGCCGCTGTTTTTTGTGAAATATGGTTTTACATCACCAGGGGAGGAGTTTCCACGCTACCAGCGTCTTCATCGCTGATGGAGATGGTGGGAATGGCGGCAAACCGCTTGGGGGATTCAAATTGCACTGCGGTACCGTAGCAGGAGAAAAATTTACTGCCGTCGGGATGAAAAGCCACATTTTCCTGATAGCCGATGATGGCTTGTGCGCCTTTGTTCACGGCCCGGGCAGCCATGCCGAAAAATGCCTCTTCCGAATCATATGCCCGGCAAACCACCAGGCCGAGCACCTTGCCTATTTTACGTCCCTGGATGGTTTCTGTGGTGGCTACAGGAAAGCGGCCACTGGCGAACAGGGTTTTGATGCGCTCCAGATTTTCCGTGCGGGCATTGGGGATTTTTGAGGTTTTGCGGTCAGTGCCGCCAATAAGGGAAAACAGCATAATTCATCTCCTTTGCGTCTGCTCTCGTTAACAGCCCGGATAATTTGCATGTCGCCCGAGCTGTCAAAGATTTGTTCCGTCGCTCTCTGTGTTGCAAAAGTCTTGCCAGAAACCGCAAAAATCTTAGGGAGCGGATGTTTTTTAGGAGACCTGAATCAACCCTTTGAAAAAGTCAATAAAAGCAGGGTGATGCGAAATGTCTGGAAAAAGTCGAGGGTTGTTTTAGTGTATCCGGCAGGGGAAAAGGAGATAAATTAAGCGGGGAAACCAGTTTTCGGGTGAACCGCAGGAGCATTTTACTCCTGCGGTTCATGCGTAAAATATTTAAACGTTTATTTTGGGCCGGTTGTCGATAACTCTGACCGACTTGCCTTCAAAGCGCTGGATGGTGCTCGGCTCCACCAGGCGGACTTTGGCTGAAACGCCGAGAAAGTCTTTGATATCCTTTTGCAGCCCGCGCTCAATGGTTTGCAGGTTTTTAATTTCATCGGAGAAAAGGCTTTCATTGACTTCGATTTGCACTTCCAGGGTATCCAGGTTGTTCTCTTTTTCCACAATAATAAGATAGTGGGGCTCCAGGCCTTTGACTTCGAGGATGAGCGACTCGATTTGCGAGGGGAAAACATTGACGCCGCGGATGATAAGCATGTCGTCGGAACGCCCGGCAATGCGCTCCATGCGCACATGGGTGCGGCCACAGGAGCAGGGGGTATAATTAAGGGAGGTGATGTCCCTGGTCCGGTAGCGGATGA
>CAZNBK010000330.1:0-2391 GCA_964571105.1 uncultured Desulfovibrionaceae bacterium | reverse complement strand
CACATTGTTTTCGGTTTTGGTGGGCGCGAATGTGGATATGGGTGGGGCAAACAACTCGTTGCGTTCGGAAAAATGCTCGTGCAGCTTATCCAGTGACAAAACCAGCGCCGAAGCGGCAACCAGCGTGTTTACGCCTTGTTCGGGCGTTGAGCCGTGGCATTGCTTGCCGATAACTGTAAACTTCAGCCAAAGTACGCTCTTTTCCGCCACCTCAATAAGGCTGCCCTGCTCATTGCCGAAGTCGGGCACCAGGGCCATGTCATTGCCGGTAAACAGCTCGGGTTTGGCTTTAATGATGAAATCCAGGCCGTACTCACTGTTGGTTTCTTCATCGGCCACAAACATCAGGCCCAGGTTGTAGGCCGGAGTGAGATTCAGTTTGAGGCAGGCCAGTCCGGCCAGCACGGAAGAAACAATGCCCTGCTGGTTGTCTTCCACGCCACGCCCATAAATGAGGTCCGGATCGCGTTCCGGCTCGTGGCGCAGGGTAAATGGGGCGCTGTCCCACAGGGCGGGGTCGCCGGGCGGCACCACATCCAGGTGGGAGATGATCCACAGGGTGCGTCCGGTGTCTTTGCCGGGAATGACGGTGTAAATATTGGGGCGACCACCCGAGGGCACCCGCTGATCCGGGGCAACCAGCCACTGCATGGCGGGAAAACCAAGCGAGTCAAGTTTGGCTGCCAGATAGCGAGCTTTGGCGTCTTCGCCGTCGCCGCCGCTTTCCGGGCCAACAGCCGGAATGGCTGTTAGTTCGCGCTGAAGTTCGAGTGCCAGTTCCCATTGTTGATCGATGAAATCAGAAATTTTGCTGAGCATATTCTTTGAACCTTGTAGTATACCTCTCGCCGCCACATCCTGTGCCGGGCTCGAGGGTCGCTGCGCGGCTGCCGCCGTCCTGACGACGCCCACCTGAGCGTAACAAAGAATCCATCGTCAATCCACATTTCATAGCGTCGTTTTTTATTTTGTGCCCGCCTGTTCCGCCGGGCTGGGGGCTGAAGCCCGGCCACGGCCCTGGTTGTACAAAAAAACAAGGGCGCAATAATTGCGCCCTTGGACATGGTCTAACTTGGACATGGTCTAAACAGATGAGCTAAAAACTTTTTGCCCTGCAGTAAAAAAGCCGGGCAGGCGTCCCGCCATGGACGCGTTGTGCCTAGGGAAAAAATACCCCAGGTACCTTGCGCGGTCCGGACAGTCCGGCTAGGCGCCGCGAGCGGCGCGCTTGGAGGCCTTAAGCGGGTTAACCTTGACGGCTTTGCCGGTTTCGCGCTTAATATGGGTGGCAAAGTTGCAATGGCCCTGCGCCCACTTGCGTTCCGGTTCCGGGTAAGCGGAGCAAAATTCCTGGCCTTCAAAATCGGCAACTTTACCGCAGCCGTTGCACTGTTCCACGATGCTGTGCATGATCAGGCCCTTGAGGCATACGCCGTCATTGGTTTTTACGGCGCCTTGCAGAGTAGTCATAATAATATCCTCCCGCACGTTTACAACGTGACCTTATGCTTGTTTTATTTTAAGATTGTCCCTCGACCGCAGAAGCAGCTTCTGCCGATCCAATCTCGGATTATCCGGCAAACAAATCAAAACGCGTACATAATCTCTGTGCGTGGCCTTGTCAATGTTTTTTCCAGGACCGGGCAGGCCATGCGCCCTGCTGCAGACCTCGGCGTGAGAGCATTTTAACATTGAAATTATATGATAGATAAAATGCTCTGGCGCCGCGCAGGACGTGCGACCGAGAGGTATACGGTAAGGTCAAGCAGCGCGTGCCTTTCGCAAAATCGTCTTAGATTTTGCGCATTTATAAAGGAAATGTGTTTTTGCCTTTTGGCTCCAATGACAGCATTTGGTATTTGAGTTTTGTAACATTTCAAAGTCGAACTGCTCTAGAATCAGTAGACTTTCCCAAGTACTAAATTTCTAGAGTCTACCGGACATCAAGGCTCCGGCGGCCACCAGGCAAGTAAGGGTGCCCAGGCCCATAAGCGCGTGAATGGTGCGTAGATACCAGGTTTTGCCTTTGCCCGATGCCAGCATCATGCCGGAAATCATCATCATCAGCGCACCCCACACGGCAATGGTGCCCAGGGTAGTGTGCGGGCCGCGCATATTGGTTTCCAGGACTACGCGCATACCGAAAAAAGCGCCCAAACCAACAAGAATGAGCATGAGCCGTCCGGCATTGATGTGACGTTTCCAAGTGTCGGCAGGCGGCGTTGTGCCCGCCCGGCGGGCTTGAAAACGAATGAAGCCTTGCCAACCGGCAAACAGGCAAAGCAAGGTGCCGGTGATCATCAATAACGGATGTAGTTGCATGGGAAACGCCTTGTTTGTTTTTATGATGAAAGAAGCGTCAGTTTAAAAAGAAAAGCCGTTTCGGTCAAG
>CAZNBK010000329.1:0-2407 GCA_964571105.1 uncultured Desulfovibrionaceae bacterium | reverse complement strand
TCTGGCCATGGATGCCGTGGAAAAGGCAAAATCCGGCCACCCCGGCGCGCCCATGGGCATGGCCGACATGGCTGAAGTGCTCTGGAACAGCTTTCTTAAGCATAACCCGGCCAATCCCAACTGGCCCGACCGCGACCGCGTGGTCCTGTCCAACGGACATGCCTCCATGCTGCTTTACGCGACCCTGCACCTTTCCGGCTATGATTTGAGCATTGAAGACATCAAGGCGTTCCGGCAACTGCATTCCAAAACGCCGGGGCACCCCGAGCGCGGCCTGACCTCCGGTGTGGAAAATACCTCCGGACCTCTGGGGCAGGGCGTGGCCATGGCAGTGGGCATGGCCCTGGCCGAGCGCATGCTGGCCGAAGAGTTCAATCGCGACGGCTTCCCCCTGGTGGACCATTTTACCTATGTTTTCCTGGGTGACGGCTGCCTGATGGAAGGGCTTTCCCATGAGGCCTGTTCCTTGGCCGGAACCTTGGGCTTGGGCAAGCTCATCGCCCTGTATGACGACAACAATATCTCCATTGACGGACAGGTGCCGGGCTGGTTTGCCGACGATACGCCTGCCCGGTTCAAAGCTTATGGCTGGCAGGTGATTAGCAATGTGGACGGCCAGGACGCGGCGGCCGTTAAGCGGGCCATTGCCAAGGCGCGCAAGAATCTAACCCAGCCCACGCTGATTTGTTGCAAAACCACCATCGGCTACGGTGCGCCGCAAAAGGCAGGCACAGCCTCTGCCCATGGTGCGCCGCTCGGTCTGGAAGAAATTGCCGGAGCCAGGGCCGCCTATCAGTGGACGCGCGAACCGTTTGATATTCCCGAATCCGTTTACAAGGGCTGGGACGCCAGGGCTCGCGGCAAACGGCAGGAAAAGAAATGGCAAGATATGTATGCGGTATACAGCACCATTTATCCTGACCTGGCCCAGGAATTCAGCCGCCGCATTCAGGGTGAGCGGCTTCCGGAATGGAGCAGCATCGCCCAGTCCATCATGGACCAGGCTGCGGCGCAGGACAAGCCCCAGGCCACCCGCAACTCATCCAAGGAAATATTGTCTACCCTGGCCGGGCGCTTGCCCGAGCTGCGCAGCGGCTGTGCCGATCTGGCCGGATCCGTGGGCGCTCGCCCCAAGAATGCCAAGGATATTGTGCCGCACGATTTTTCCGGAAATTACATCAACTACGGCGTGCGCGAATTTGCCATGGGCGCGATCATGAACGGCATATCCCTACATGGCGGCTATATTCCGCTGGGCGGCACCTTCCTGGTCTTTTCCGATTATGCCCGCAATGCCATTCGTCTGTCCGCGCTTATGAAGCAGGGGGTGGTTTGGCTGCTTTCGCACGATTCCATCGGTGTGGGCGAAGACGGCCCCACTCACCAGCCTGTGGAGCATGTTCCGTCTCTGCGGCTCATCCCCGGCCTGCGGGTCTGGCGTCCGGCTGATGCAATTGAAACCGCAGTGGCCTGGGTTTCGGCCATGGATGACCGAGACGCTCCATCAGCGCTGATTCTTTCCCGACAAAACCTGCCGCAACTGCATCATCCTGGGGACAGCCTTGCTCGCATCCGGCGCGGGGCCTATATTTTGAAAGATTGTGCCGGAACCCCGGAAGCCATTATCATTGCCACCGGCTCTGAAGTCCATCTGGCCATGGAAGCCTGGGAAGACTTGGCCTGGAACAGTCGGCGCGTGCGGGTGGTCTCCATGCCCTGCGCCGAGGCCTTTGAGGCGCAGTCCGATGTCTATAAAGAAGAGGTGCTGCCCTTGGCTGTGCGCGCCCGGGTGGCCGTGGAAGCGGCTCAGGTAGACTGGTGGCGGAAGTATGTGGGCCTGGATGGCCGGGTCATCGGGATGCAGAGCTTTGGCGAATCCGCGCCCGGTGATGTGCTGTATGACTATTTTAAAATTACCAAGCAGGCCATTGTTGACGCCGTGGAGGGTCTGCTGAAATAGTGTTGAAAGGTTGGGAGAGGGAACCTCACCCTCCTTAACCCGAATTGAGGGGGGTGCGTCCGCCAGGATGGCGGATCCCCGAAGGGGAGCAAGCGAAAATCGCGTTTTTCGCGTAGCGAGCCTCAACCCGAATTGGGGGGGCATGCCCTGTAGGAGCTTGGAATGAAAACAGTAAGGGGCAACTTGTGATTGAAATGAGCAGGTCAAAGATTTTCTATCTCAACCCGCACAAGAACCCCTAATCAGGGTCCAGGGATTTAACCCCCGGCAAAGGAGTCTTCTTATGAAAGTACTGACCATGGCTGATGTCAACTTGAAAGGTAAGCGAGTGCTTATTCGGGAAGATTTGAATGTACCCCTGAAAGAAGGGCGCATTACCAATGACGCGCGCCTTAAGGCCGCGCTGCCTACCCTGGCCCGCGCCCTTGAGGCCGGAGCTGCGGTGAT
>CAZNBK010000328.1:0-2417 GCA_964571105.1 uncultured Desulfovibrionaceae bacterium | reverse complement strand
TTCGCTGCACCAGAGCATTTTATCAATATATAATTTCAATGTTAAAATGCTCTAGCCGGACAAGAATGGATTTCAGAGATATTTCAGGAGCAAAACTATGTGTTTGGCAGTGCCGGGCTATGTGGAAGAAATTCTGCCCGAACAAAAAGCGATTATCCGCATTGAAGACATCAATATAGGCCAGACGCTGCCATCTCGCGCCGACAGCTCCGCTGCTGCCGCAGAAACGTCCTGCACCCGCCTGCAAGTGTCCACCGTGCTCCTGCCGGAATCGCCCAAGGTGGGAGACTATCTGATTACCCACGCGGGATTCGCCATCAGACGCATGGATTTGGCCGAAGCCGAAGAAACGCTCTCGCTGCTGCGGGAAATGGCTGCGGCCATCAACGGCTAATACCCGCCCGCCTCTTTTTCACAGCATTAGACTAAAGCTCTTCAAGCCACCAGGTCCGGACAACGTGCGACCTGCCCGGCTGGCTTGACCGCGTGCCTTCTGAGACCTTAGAGCATTTTCGCATTGAGATTGCCGCCACGGCGGGAGTAAACCCCGCCGGATGCGCTGCTTGAGCTTATCCGCCCACCTCTCGGCTCGGCGTCCTGCCTCTGACGCTCTGCGGACCTCATCCGTAGCATTCGCTAGCTTGCGCGCTCATGCGGCTCCCGCTGCGCGGCTTCCGCCAGCCTGGCGGCGCCAGAGCATTTTGACTTAATATATAATTTCAATGTTAAAATGCTCTATTGAAAAACTTGACTTCCCTGCCCGCTTACGCAACAAGTAAAGGTTGCCTGCGGGCAAACAAAATTTCCGGATTTTAAGGAACTTATGCATATGAAAGAGTACAAGGACACCCTGAACCTGCCCAATACTTCTTTTCCCATGAAGGCCAACCTTACCCAGTCTGAGCCGCAGACCCTCAAGTTCTGGTATGAGCTTGACGCATACAAAGCCATGGTGGAAGCCAATGCAGGCAACGAGCGCTATGTGCTGCACGACGGCCCTCCTTATGCCAACGAGCATATCCACCTGGGCACCGCCCTGAACAAAATCCTCAAAGATTTCATTATTAAAAGCCGCAATATGCAGGGCCAGCAGGCCGAATATGTGCCCGGCTGGGACTGCCACGGCCTGCCCATTGAACACAAAGTTGCCCAGAAACTGGGCGATAAAGTCAAAGACATGCCCACGCATGCCATTCGCAAGGAATGCCGCGCCTGGGCCGACAAATATCTGGACATCCAGCGCGAAGAATTCAAACGCCTGGGCGGGCTTGGCGTATGGGACGATCCCTACATCACCATGAAACCGGAATATGAAGCCATCACCGCCAGGGAACTGGCCAATTTCATGGAAAACGGCTCGCTCCTGCGCCATAAAAAACCCATTTACTGGTGCCCTTCCTGCGTTACCGCCCTGGCCGAGGCCGAAGTGGAATATCACGACCACACTTCGGACTCCATTTTCGTGCGTTTTCCCCTGCCGGACCCGCGCCTCAAAGAATTATTCCCGCAAGTGGACCTGAAAAACGCCTATGCGGTAATCTGGACCACCACCCCCTGGACCATCCCCAGCAACATGGCCATTATGGTGCACCCCGAATATGACTACGTGCTGGTGCAGGCCAAAGGCGATTACCTGCTGCTGGCCGAAGGCATGCTCGAAGAATGCGCCCGCCTGTTTGGCGATGACCTCGGCGGCTTTACCGTGCTCGGCAAGGTTAAGGGCGCTCAATTGGAACACCTGAAAGCCCGCCATCCGCTTTATGACCGCGAATCTTTGGTCATCCTCAGCGAAGGCGTAACCCTGGAATCCGGCACGGGCCTTGTGCATTGCGCCCCCGGACACGGACCTGAAGACTACGAAGCAGGCCAGAAATACGGCATTGAAACTTATTCGCCTGTTGACGACCACGGTCGTTTTCTGGATGTGGTGGAATACTTCGCCGGGATGAATGTGTATGCGGCCAACCCCAAAGTAATTGAAAAGCTTAAAGAAGCAGGCAATCTGGTTCAACAGAGCAAAATTACCCACTCCTACCCGCACTGCTGGCGCTGTAAAAAACCGGTAATTTTCCGGGCCACCACGCAATGGTTCATTTCCATGGACCGCAACGGCCTGCGCGGCAAAACCCTTGAAGCCATCGCCCATAAAGTGAATTGGATTCCGGCCTGGGGCAAGGACCGCATCTATAATATGGTGGAAACCAGACCCGACTGGTGTATTTCCCGGCAGCGCCTGTGGGGCGTGCCCATTCTGGCGCTCATCTGCAAAAATTGCGACACGGCCTGGTACGAGGCCGACTGGGCCCGTGGCCTGGCCGATAAATTTGCCCAACACCCCACGGGTTGTGACTACTGGTTTGAAAATGAAGTGGACGTGCTTGCCCCCAAAGATCTGTGCTGCCCGAGCTGCGGCAAGC
>CAZNBK010000327.1:0-2429 GCA_964571105.1 uncultured Desulfovibrionaceae bacterium | reverse complement strand
AGGGGCCGCCGATATCGATTTCTTCCACCAGAGAACGGATGTCCGCCTTTTTTTCTGCGGCGGCGGCAAAATTGTATAAATTAACCACCACGCAATCAAAGGGTATGATTTTACATTCTTTCAAGGTTTGCAGGTGCTCGGGATTGTCTTTATCCGCGAGAATGCCGCCGTGGATGCAGGGATGCAGGGTTTTAACCCGACCGTTTAAAATTTCCGGAAAACCGGTGACCGAGCTAACCGGGGTGACCGGCAAGCCTGCGGCTTTGAGGGCTTTTTCCGTGCCGCCCGTGGAGACCAGCTCCACATGATGGTCGGCCAGAAACCAGGCCAGTTCGGGCAGTCCGGTTTTATCGGTAACGCTGAGCAGGGCTCGTCTGATGGGTAAAAGGTCCATGTTCGCTCCTGAAATGATATGGCCTCACTATTCCACAATCGGGCGCGAATTTGAAGCCTTGAAGCGGTTCAACTTTGAAAAAGTTTAACAGTTTCAGGTTCGCGGCGCCCGGCAAAAAAATTCTTTTGGCCGCCTTGGCACGCTCCCTGCTTTACATCCCCCGTGGGGAATATTTTTCCCCAGGCTGGAATTTTACGCTGGAGGCGTTTGCCAACGGCGAGGGTAAATTCCGGCGGAGACTTTCAGTTGAAGGATGCTCCAAAGCAAGCAGGAAGTATGAAGATATGTTCAAGATGAAACAGTTATTGAGACCAGGCTTTATGGCCGCAAGCCACAGGAGCGTATCGCCATGATGAGTTCTCTTTACATCGGCGCCAACGGGATGATCACCCTGGGCGACGGCATGCAGGTGGTCGCCAACAACCTGGCCAACGTCAACACTGTCGGGTTTAAGGAGCGCATGGCCCTTTACCAGGACCTGTACAACTCCTACCAGACTGCGGGCAGCAACAATATTACCAACATCTCGCAGCAGGGGCACGGCGTGAAGGTCAGCGCCATTTCCACCCGTTTTTACGAAAACGGCGCATTTCAGTCGGGCAACGACGAGATGGATATGGCCATTAACGGCAAGGGCTTTTTCCAGGTAACCCAGGACGGCAAAATTGCTTACACCCGGGCCGGAAACTTCCGGTTTACCAAAGAAGGCTATCTGGTGGAGCCCAACGGCTTTACCCTGACCGGACTGAACGGGCCCATCCAGCTCACCGCCGAGCAAAATATTATGGAACCCAAGGCCACCACTGCGGCCAAGCTGGTTGCCAACCTGGGTATGACCGACTCTGTCACTTCCAGCGCCACAGATCCTTTTTTCAGCATGATCGGGCACTGGAACGGGGAGGTCAATCCTCCCATGGGCGAGCGGAGCTTCGGATTCCATGACGAAATTCAGGTCGTGGACGCCGAGGGCGAGGGCCATACTTTGTCTGTTTATTATGACAAGGTGAAGGCAGATACCGACGGGCGCATGATTTACCAATATGTGGTGGCCATGAGCCCCAGCGAGGACGGTCGGGCAGATTTTGCCGGTACCAGGGGCGCGGGCATTTTGGCCTCCGGGACCATGACCTTCACGGCTTCAGGCGTTATTCAGGATATGACCGCCTACACCCCCACGGGCGGCGGCGCAAATATTACGGACCTGAGCACCTGGCAGGGCGTGCCCGTTGGCGCAGACGGCCTGGGTCTGGGGCTTACGTTTAAAACCACGGATGCCAACGGCAACGCCACCGGCACAATCACGCAAAACCTCAGTCTGAACCTGGGGCTGGACGGCGCTCCGCCCAGCGGCGGCGGTTCGGGCACGGCTGCGGCTGTGGGCACGGACCCGGCCAACCTGCCCGGCTACACTGCGGGCGCGTCACTGCCTCCGGCGGTGAACAACGGCTACATGACCACGGCTTATCAGGGCAACTCCTCTAACCTGGTCAGAACTCAGGACGGCTACAAAAAGGGCTTTCTGACCACCCTTAATGTGGGTGAAGACGGCGTGATCTCGGGGCGGTACAGCAACGGGCACAGCATGGAGCTTTTTGAAGTGCCGTTGTTCCGGTTTATCAATGAGCAGGACCTCCATGCCGAAGGTAAAAACCTGTTTACCCCCACAAACGACTCCGGACCGGCGCAACAGGGCAAAGCCGGTGAAGAAAACTACGGCGGCATTTACGGCAACTCCCTGGAGCTGTCCAACGTGGACATGGCCAGACAGTTCGCCACCATGATCATCACTCAGCGCGGCTTCCAGTTTAACAGCAAAATCGTCTCCACCTCCGACACCATGCTGCAACGGGCCATTGAATTGAAACGATAGGGTTAGGCATGTTGAAACTCGCTGCCGGTCTTGGTCGCATACCTCTCGGTTCGCACGTCCTGCCTCTGGCGCTCTGCGGAGCTCAGCCGTAACCTTCGTTTGCTTACGCTAACGCTCTGCGGACCTCATCCGTAAGGCTCACCTATGTTCGCCTAACGGCTGCGC
>CAZNBK010000326.1:0-2431 GCA_964571105.1 uncultured Desulfovibrionaceae bacterium | reverse complement strand
AATAACGGATGCGGCCTATATGGCAATGCCTGCGCCCATGCCCTACCCGGTTTCCGACACCGCTCGCTACGAACATTACGCCGACAACCCCGCTATCCAGGCCGCGCAGCAGCCCCTATCCACCTTCAGCCTCAACGTGGGCACGGCCTCATATGCCAATACCCGCCGTTTCCTGGAATACGGCAGCCTGCCCAACCCCGATGCCGTGCGCACCGAAGAACTGCTCAACTATTTCAGCCGCGAAGACGACCTGGACAAGCTGGTCCGCCTGGGCGCAAGCCCCTTCAAGGCCGCTTACGAGCTGGCCCCCTGCCCCTGGAACAAAAACAACGTCCTCCTCTACCTGACCCTGAAAACCAACGACCTGGCCGGAGACAAAATGCCGCCCGCCAACCTAGTCTTCCTGGTTGACTCCTCAGGCTCCATGTACAGCGAAGAACGCCTGCCCCTGGTCATTGCCACGCTGAAAATGCTCACCGAGGAACTGCGCCGCGAAGACCGCATCTCCATTGTCACCTATTCCGGCTCCACGGAAGTGGTGCTCGAAGCCACGCCGGGCAGCGAAAAAGCCAAAATCCGCGCCGCGCTTAGCCGTCTGGAAGCAGGCGGCGGCACCGCCGGAGGGGCCGGGCTGGCCCTGGCTTACGAACAGGCCGAGAAAGCCTTTATCAAGGGCGGCGTCAACCGCATTCTGCTGTGCACCGACGGCGATTTCAACCTGGGCGTGTCCAGCACCGAAGAACTGACCGCCATGGTCACCCGCCAGCGCGACAAGGGCATCACCCTGTCCGTGCTCGGCTATGGCACCGACAACCTTAACGACTCCATGATGGTCAGCATCGCCGACAACGGCAACGGCAACTATTCTTACATCGACAGTCTGTCCGAAGCCCGCAAGGTCCTCGGCGAAGAAATGCACGCCACCTTGGTTACCGTGGCCAAAGACGTCAAAGCCCAAATTGAGTTCAACCCGAAAACCGTCCTTGAGTACCGCCAGATCGGCTATGAGCTGCGCCAACTGGCCGCCGAAGACTTCAACGACGACCGGGTGGACGCCGGTGACATCGGCGCAGGCAAAGACGTGACCATCCTGTATGAGCTCACCCTGGCCGGATCCCCGGGCAGTCTTGATCCCCTGCGCTACCAGGATCAGCCCCAGGCCCGCCTCGAATCCGATTTCAACAATGAACTGGCTTTTGTCAAACTGCGTTGGAAAGATCCCAAAGCCCTGGAAGATACCGGCATGGCCAGCCAGTTGGTCAGCCTGCCCATTCTGAAATCGCAGCTGGCCGCAAGCTTTGACAGCGCCGGGCAGAATATTCGTTTTTACGCAGCCGTGGCCGCTTACGGACAAAAATTGCGCAACAATCCGTCACTGTCCGGCACAGATTGGGGCAGCATCGCCACCTGGGCCAACACCGCCAAAGGCAAAGACAGCGAAGGCTACAAGCGTGAATTTGTAAAACTGGTCAAATTGGCCGGGTCCTTGGCAAGATAACCTGCTTGGCAAGATAATCTGATTGAAAAGGGGAACCCAAAGGGCCATGATTCCCTTTGGGTTCCCCCTCGTCTTTATCGCAGACCTTTATCATCGCAGATCGTTATCGCCTACCTTTCAGGCCGCCGTCCCGGCGACCTAATAATCAGACACCGGCTTCCTTAAGGTTCTTGGCGATCAGCTCCACCATATCATCGCGGTAGAGCATGCCGTAAAGGATATGTTCCTGCTTGCGCTTGAAGTCCGGCTCCAGCTGATAGAGCTGTTCCACCGAGCTTTCTGCGGCCTCCATCTGATGGGTGCGCAGGTAAACCACGGTTTTCAAAATGGGATCCCAAAGGCTGGTGGGCATATTCAGAAGCAGATTTTCCTTGAGCGCCAGCTCATAGTCGCCCCGGGTGAAATAATACAGCAGCGGCACTATGTGGAAATACCCCGGCTGGTAAGGATTGCGCTGGTAAGCCTGGTCCAGTTGCACAGTGCCTTTTTGCAGATCAAACGCCAGGCCGGAATAAAAAGCGACTAGCCCCTGGGCGTAAGGCGTCAGGTCGTCGCGATTGACAATGATTTTCAGGGTTTCATCCAGAGCGGCCGTGCGGCGGCGTACAAACAGATTGTGGGCAATGGCCAGTTCGCCCATGAGGCTGTCGCTCTGCCGGGCCACGGCCAGCTTGGCCAGGTCCATGCCGATATCCAGATTATTGGTGGTGGTGTCAAAAGCAAATTGGTGGTCGGCGCTGTAAACACGGGCCAGGTTGGCCATACTGCTTGTGTTGTACGGGTCCGAAGTCAGGCTGTTTTCCAGGGCTTCTTTGGCTGAATCAAAACCAACCACATTGGTCAGACCTATTACTGCGCCCATAATAATAATATTGAATACCCGCGGATGTAATTCGCTGTTGGCAGTATCAATAGCGGGGAGAGCAATGATCC
>CAZNBK010000325.1:0-2431 GCA_964571105.1 uncultured Desulfovibrionaceae bacterium | reverse complement strand
ATTTTGGCTTAATATATAATTTCAAGGTTAAAATGCTCTAACCCGGCCTGCTTGTACCCGCCGGGAGCGCACTGTACAATCAACGTAGCCCATGAGGATATTGCCATGAAATCCCGTTTTCTTTTGCTTGTTTTTCTGCCTCTGTTCACCCTGGCCTGTCTGGCTGCCATGCCGGAGCACGCCCGTGCCCAAGGCAAAACCATAGAACTCGTCCCCCCGGACAAACAAGGCGGTCTGCCCCTGATGCAGGCGCTGAATCTGCGTCAGTCCACCCGCTCCTTTACCAAGGATCCGGTGTCCGACCAGGATATGAGCAACTTGCTCTGGGCCACTTGGGGCATTAACCGGGAAGACGGTCGCCATACCGCGCCCACGGCCAAAAACAAACAAGAAGTCCAGGTCTATGTGGCCCGCGCCGACGGGGTATGGCTATATAAGCCCGAAACGCACAACCTGGTGCAATACCTGGATAAAAACCTCATGAGTCAGTTGGGCGAAGCCCCGTTGTTTCTGATTTACGCCGCCCCGGACGACGATGAGGCCGCCGGGCTGCACATCGGCTCTCTGTATCAAAATGCCGGGCTGTACTGCGCCTCGGCCCAGCTCGGCAGCGTGGTCAAGCTCACCGGGGCCGACGAAGCGGACGATCTCCTGGCTCTGCCCAATGGTTATGAAGTTTTGATCGTCCAGCCCGTGGGACATCCCAAATAACCACCGGGGGCTTAAGCGCTTATGGTTACTTTCCCCGGAAGACCAAGCCATATTCTGCGAGAGTACTTTCATGATGCACCGGCGTGACTTTCTTAAGTGGCAGATGCGCGGCCTGGCCGCCCTCACGGCAGCGCCGGTTCTGGCCGCAGCCCCCTTGCGCGCCCTGGCCCAGACCGGGCCGGAAGCCGGACTCGGCCAAACCTCCGCCCTGCCGGACCTGGCTGTAGCCAAAGGCGCACCCGCTGCGGCCACCCGAGCTGCGGTGGATATCCTGGGCGGCATGTCCCGGTTTGTAAAACCCGGCCAAAAAGTGGTCATCAAGCCGAATATGTCTTTTGCCAAAGGCCCGGAAACCGCCACCAACACCCACCCGGAAGTGGTGGCCGAATTGGTGCGCCTGTGTGTTGAGGCCGGGGCCGGGCAAATCCGCGTGCTCGATCACTCCTTGCAAAACCCGGACGACGCCCTGCGCCTTTCCGGCATTCTGGCGGCCTGCGAGGCTGTTGCGCCGGGCATTTGCCATCAGCTAATGGACGAGCGTTTTTACATAGAAACCGCCATTCCCGGCGGCCTGGAAATGACCTCAAATCTGGTCATGCGCGATGTGCTGGAAGCCGATGTGCTCATTGCCGCCCCCGTAGCTAAAAGCCACGGCGGGGCCGGGGTGTCCCTGTCCCTGAAAGGGCAAATGGGCCTCATTCACAATCGCGGGATCATGCACTCCACTTACGACCTGCACACCTCCATTGTGGACATGTGCACCCTGCTCAAGCCCACCCTGGCGGTCATTGACGCCACCCGTGTGCTCAGCACGCGCGGCCCCAGCGGCCCCGGCACAGTGCTCACCCCCGGCGAGGTCATTGCTTCAGCCGACCCGGTTGCCGCCGACGCCTTGGCCGTATCCTCCTATGAATGGTATGGTCGGATGATGAAGCCGGGCAATGTGGCCTACATCGCCGAAGCCCACCAACGCGGCCTTGGGCGCATGGACATTGAAAACCTGAACATTGCCCGCCGCTCTGTTTAAAAATAGTTGCGGAAAGCGTGCCCCAGGGGCCTGAGGCCCCTGAGTTTCCCCTCCCGCAAACACCACCCAATTGCCAGGGGGGGTGAGCACAGGAAGCGAATCCCCCATTCCGGCGGCTCCGTCCCGCTGTCAGCGCGTTTTAACTTTGAAATTTTCCAATCCCCCTGCTGCGATCCAGAGGCGCGCTGGCCTGGCTTTTTGTGCAGTTTCCGCATAATATCGGCTCTATCGGAGGGCAAAGCATGAATCCACCAGCCAAGCGGTCCGCCCTGGTTTTGCAGCGCTGTATCCAAGCTTTAAGCCTGGCTGTCTTTCTGGGGCTGATCCTGAGTGCGGGCACAGATATTATTGCGGGCCTGCGCCCGGATTTTCTGCTGCATTTTGACCCCCTGGCCGCCATCACCCTGCCGCTGGCCACGCGCGAGTTCATGCCCGGGCTTTTGCCGGGCCTGGTAATTCTGGTTGTTTCCCTGAGTTTCGGCGGTGTGTTCTGCGGTTATTTTTGCCCGTTGGGATTCACCTTTGACCTGGCGCGCGGAGTTTTGCGCCTGCTTACCAGACCTTTTCGCCCCAGGCTCAAACCCGGCGAAATTGAAACCGTGCCCGGCGCGCCGGAAAAAGACGCCACAGACGAAACCAAGGTTATCACCAGGGGCTGGTACGGCTTTAAATACCTGGCACTCACAGCCGTGC
>CAZNBK010000324.1:0-2434 GCA_964571105.1 uncultured Desulfovibrionaceae bacterium | reverse complement strand
AAACTCATCGCTCAGGAGCATTTTGAACATGTCATCCGAGCAGGGCATATAAACCTGGTCTTCATCCAGCGCCACCATGAACCGGAGCTGTTCGGGAGTGCCCACCAAGGTGGGGTTCAGGAGATAGGAAAGGTTGTTTTCGGTAAGAAAATGATCCAGCCAGGCATCCAGGGCCGGGCTCTGCCCCAGCCTGATATCAGCTACTTTATCCACATGCAGGGCCTGGCTCATATAATACTCTTAAAATCCACCTGGGTTGTGTGCTTAAATAATTCCGCGGTCTTTGAGCTGGCTTAAAAAAGATGTGCCCGGCAAATGGCCGATGAGCACTTTTTGCGGCGCGGCGGCAATGGTAATCTTGTCGCCGGTTTCCAGGGCCATTCCCTGCTGCCCGTCGCAGGTGAGAAAAGCTTCGGTATTGGCCGGAGCGCTGACAATTATTTCCACTTCCGAATCCGGTTCCACCAGCATGGGCGGCATGGTCTGCAAAAACGGACAAATGGGTACAATTATCAGACAACTGAGCCGAGGGGGCACCACTGGCCCCCCAGCGGACAAGCAATAGCCGGATGAACCCGTGGGCGTAGACACCAGCACCCCATCGGTGCGCAGTTCTCCCAGGTATTCACCGTTCAGGTGCACGTCCAGGGCTACCAACCGGGCCAGGCTGCCCCGGCTCACGGTTACATCATTAATGGCCGCGCCTGCGTAAACGACGTTGCCCAGCCTGGTCACTTTGCAGCCCAGGGCCAGCCGCGGTTCTATTATCAGCTTGCCGTCCAGTACCTGGTTGAGTGCGGCTTCCCAATGCTGCGGCGAAACAGGGGCCAGCATGCCCACATTGCCGTGATTAATGCCCAAAAGCGGGATTTTGTGTTCCAGCATGACCCTGGCCACGCCCAAAATCGTCCCGTCACCGCCCAGCACGATGTTCAGGTCCACCGCTGTATTTGGCTGGTTGTCCGCGCTTCCCAGGTTTTTCCCGGCCTGGATCATATGCGCGCGCACGTCTTTCTTTTCCAGCCACAAGGCAATATCCCGCGCCAGGCCCGTGGCCTCGGGGGAGTTGCCCTTGTATAGCAGGTTCACGGTTTTGATGGGATGGCTCATGAGCTGATTGTAGTCAAAAGCTGAGCAGACGGCAAGGCAGGGGATGATCTTCCGCGCTTCGTCCGGGCGGCGCCCCGGATGGGCTTGCTTGCGAAGCCGCCGCCGGGAAAGCCGGGTAAAAGGCAACCAAACCAGACGAGGTCTACGGGGGAGATTCCCCCAGGTCGTTGCAAATTAGTGGCGGGCGATACAGGACTCGAACCTGTGGCCTCGTGCTCCGGAGGCACGCGCTCTATCCACCTGAGCTAACCGCCCACTTTTAAAGACAGGTTTTTTGCCTATCTCGCATGCCCGGCTTTGTCAAGAAAGAGTCGATTTTCCCGGTGATGACTTTTTTAAAAGGAATTACAAATGTGCCCGGACTGCATTTTGGGTTTGAGTATTTTCCAGGAATAAATTATTAATTGTGGGCATTGCTGCTTGTGTTGAAGCGCGGAGGAATGGCAGAGCTGGTTGATCGCGGCAGTCTTGAAAACTGTTGAAGGTGCAAGCCTTCCGGGGGTTCGAATCCCTCTTCCTCCGCCACTTATTAAGAAATTCACCGGGATAACCCCCTTAATCTGGGCAAGCCATGCGCCTGCGCATTGGCGACCTGGCCGAAACCTCCCTTATTTTTTCAAATGCCGCTCCAGCATGCCCAGCAGCAGCTTGGCGTTGATGGGCTTGCCGATATAATCGCTCATGCCTTCGGCCAGAAATTGCTCCTTATCGCCTTTAAGCGCATGCGCGGTCATGGCAATAATGGGCACATCCACTGCCGTGGGATTGCTTTTTTCCCGCCGCAACCGCCGGGTGGTTTCCACGCCGTCCAGCACCGGCATGGCAATATCCATCAAAATCAAATCATACTTCTGCTTCTGCACCGCCTCCAGCACTTCCTGCCCGTTCTGCACACAGTGCACCGTGTAGCCGTGTTTACACAGCAGACGTTCAATGAACAGCGCATTGACCGGATGATCTTCCGCCACCAGCAAGGTGGCGCCCCCGGCAGCAATTATCTCGAGCTGGTCTTTTTCGTCGGCTGCGGCGTCGCGGTCCAGCACCTTGCCGAAGGCCGCCCGGAAATAAAACGTACTGCCCTGGCCCGGCTCGCTAACCACTTCAATATCGCCGCCCATGAGCTGGGCCAGGCTGCGGGAAATGGCCAGCCCCAACCCCGTGCCCTGGTGCCGCCGGGAAACAGAACTGTCCACCTGTTTAAACCGGTCAAAAATGAGTACGGCCTGTTCCGGGGTTAGGCCCACGCCGCTGTCTTTGACGGCAAATTCAAGCCACAGCTCAGCGGGGCCCTCTTCCAGCTTGCGCACCGAGAGCGAAATCCCCC
>CAZNBK010000323.1:0-2438 GCA_964571105.1 uncultured Desulfovibrionaceae bacterium | reverse complement strand
ATCAGAATTAAGCTCAAGGCTTACGATTACCGCATCCTCGACAAGGCTGTCGCGGAAATTGTGGATACGGCGCGCAATACCGGCGCCGGTGTGGCCGGGCCCATTCCCCTGCCCACCAATATTCACAAATTCACGGTTAACCGGAGCGTGCACGTGGACAAAAAGTCCCGTGAGCAGTTTGAACTGCGCATCCATAAGCGGCTTATGGACATTCTCGAGCCCACGCAGCAAACCGTGGACGCCCTGGGCAAGCTCAGTCTGCCCGCCGGCGTTGACGTGGAAATCAAACTCTAGCGGAGAGTGGATCATGTCTAGGAATATTGGAATCTTGGGCCGCAAGCTGGGTATGACCCGCATTTTCGCCAACGACGGCACCGCCGTGGCGTGTACGGTCATCCAGGCCGGTCCTTGTCCTGTTATACAAGTTAAGGATGAAGCCAAAGACGGCTACAACGCCGTTCAGCTGGGTTTCGACGTTGCCAAGGAGCAGCGTTTGAACAAGCCCTGCAAGGGGCACCTTGCAAAGGCCGGTAAAGGTTTTTTCAAGACTCTGCGCGAGTTTCGCCTGGATAAGCCCGCAGAAGTGGGCGTGGGCGACGATGTGACCGTGTCCATTTTCAATGTGGGCGAGTTTGTGAAAGTCACCGGCCAGAGCATCGGCAAGGGTTTTGCCGGGGTGATGAAGCGCTGGAATTTCGCCGGCGCCTCCAATACCCACGGTACGGAAAAAACCCACCGCAGCGGCGGCTCCATTGGTCAGCACACCTTCCCCGGCAAGGTCTGGAAGAATGTGAAGATGGCCGGGCATATGGGCGCTGAAAGAGTCACCACGGAAAACCTGATGATTCTCGACGTGCGGCCCGATGATAACGTGATCCTGGTCAAAGGACCGGTGCCCGGCGCCCGGAACTCTTTGGTCATGGTGCGTAAGCAGTAGGGAGAAGAACTGATGGCTGTGGTAAAAATTTACGATCAGAACAAAGGGGAAGCCGGTGAAATCACCTTGGCCCCCGAGGTGTTCGAGGTCGAGGTCCGGCCTGAGATTCTCAACCTCGTGGTCCGCGCCCAGCGCGCTGCCAAGCGTGCCGGCACCCACTCCACCAAGAGTTATGCGGATGTTTCCGGCGGCGGCATCAAGCCCTGGCGGCAGAAAGGCACCGGTCGGGCCCGCGCGGGCACCAACCGTTCCGCCATCTGGCGCGGCGGGGCCGTTACTTTCGGTCCGCACCCCCGGGATTATTCCTTCAAGGTGAACAAAAAGGTGCGCGCTCTGGCTCTGCGCATGGCGCTGTCTTCCCGTTTGGCTGAAGACAACCTCCTGGTGGTCAGCAAGTTTGACCTGCCGGAAGTGAAGACCAAGTATTTTGTGAAAATCGCGGCTGATCTGGGTCTGAAAAAGGCTCTGCTGGTTTTGCCCGAAGCGGATGAAAAAGTGGTGCTGTCTGCCCGCAACATCCCCGGCCTAACCATCATGACCCCGGCCCAGTTGAGCGTGTATGAAATCTTAAAGCATCCCCAGCTGGTTATGCTGGAAGGTGCGGTGGCCCCTGTTGAGGCCCGGTTTAAGTAAGGAAGGCGGGTTATGGATTACACCCAGGTACTGCTGAGGCCCATCATTTCGGAAAAGACGACTCTGCTGAAAGACAGCGCGAGCCAGATCACTTTCCTGGTTGACAAGCGGGCCAACAAGATCGACGTGCAGCGCGCCGTGGAAAAGGCCTTCAAGGTCAAGGTTAAAGACGTCAACGTGGTGGTGCACAAGGCTGTGGCCAAAACCCGTCACGGTCGCGCCATCGGTAAGACCGTCGGCTATAAGAAAGCCTACGTCACTTTGGCTGCGGGTCAAAAAATCGAGTTCTTTGAGGGAGTTTAATCATGTCCGTGCGTTTGTTGAAACCCACCTCCCCAGGACGCCGTGGCTCCACGGTTTCCACGTTTGAGGAAATTACCCGCGCTACTCCCGAGCGTTCCCTGACCAAGGGGCGTCCGGAAAAGAGCGGACGCAACAATTACGGTCGGGTGACCAGCCGTCGCCGCGGCGCCGGGCATAAGCGCAACTACCGGATGATCGATTTCAAGCGCAACAAGCTGGGCATTCCGGCCAAGGTGGCGCATATCGAATACGATCCCAACCGGACGGCGCGCATCGCTCTGCTGCACTATGCGGATGGCGAAAAGCGCTACATCCTGGCCCCTGTCGGCCTGAATCAGGGCGACACTGTTCTGGCCGGTGAAGGCGCAGATATTAAACCCGGCAATGCCATGCCCATGGCCAAAATTCCCGTGGGTACGGTCATTCATAATGTTGAGTTGTATCCCGGTCGTGGCGGTCAGTTTTGCCGCGCTGCCGGTGCGTACGCCCAGCTTATCGCCAAAGAAGGCAACTATGCGCTGCTGCGCATGCCCTCCGGCGAAGTCCGCCGGGTGCTGGCCGCTTG
>CAZNBK010000322.1:234-2455 GCA_964571105.1 uncultured Desulfovibrionaceae bacterium | reverse complement strand
GCTTAAAAATCAATCTGGTGGCCGAAGCCTTGCTCCAGAGCGCGGCGCTAGATGATATCCGCAACCACCAGGTCGAAAATGCCCATGCCCACACTTTTAAACAAGGTGGTGGACTGCTTGACGGCGGTCTGGTCTTGGTCATGCAGCAAATAGTCGCTGAACAGGCGAATACGCTCCGGGACGAGCAGGCCTTCGGCCAGGGGTTGCGAAAGGTCGCCGCTTTCCTCTCCGGCAATGGCCGCGTCAATGAACAAATGATCGAGCACGCCCATGAGCGCGCCGGGCAATTCGCGCATGGTCGGCTTGTAGGAGCCGATGGCGATATAATGCTTGCCGCGCAAAAGCTCGGGATCGTTGGGGAAAACCGGCTCGGTGGCGGTGGTCGCGGTGATGATTACCTGGGATTTTTCCAGCACTGCTGCGGCGCTGGTGCAGATTTCCATTTTGATGCCGCCGGGGATGACCTTGCCGAGCTTGGCGGCGAAGTCTTCGATATTACTGCCGGGCAGGGAATAAAGATTGATTTTTTTTAGCTTGCGCACATGCGCGGCATACCGGAGCTGGTAAAATCCCTGCACGCCGGTGCCGACAAGCCCAACGGAATCGACGTTTTCCGGGGAGGTGTGCCTGATGCCGGTGCCGCCCACAGCCCCGGTGCGCATGGCCGTCAAGACCATGCCGTTCATGACGCACAGCGGCTTTCCGGTTTCAAAGTCGTTGAGGACCATCAGCCCGTTGAGGGAGGGCACCCCTTTGCGGATATTTTCTGGGAAAATGGTCAGGTATTTGGTGCCGAGCAGCCGGTCGTCAACAGAACAGGGCATGTACAGCAGGTTTTTACCCTTGTAGTCCACGTGGGTGCGGTGGGGCATGAAATAGCGCTGCTGATCATAAATTTTAAATGATTCTTCCACAGCCGTCAGATTGTCGTCCAGCGAGGCCGCAGCTAAGATATCCTTTTCGCCAAGTATCAACATGGTGCTCTCCAGTGGCTTGAGATCAGACCTTGTGTCCAGGGAATTATTCCCTTGTGTTTGCTTCTTCCAGATGATTTTCCAGCCATTCCCTGAAAGCCGCCTGCGCGCGGTCGCTGTAGGCCTGCTTGCGGTCTTTTTTGCGCAGTTTTTGGTTCAGTTCGGGCATGAGGCCGAAATTGGCATTGGAGGGTTGAAAATGTTTGGCTTCACTTTGCAAATGGGCCAGTAGCGAGCCCAGGGCGGTTTCCGGCGGGGGCGGCGTGAGCGGCCCTTTTCCGTGTAGCCGGGCGGCCAGGGACAAGCCCAGCCACAGGCCGGTGGCCGCGCTTTCCAGGTAGCCTTCCACTCCGCTTATTTGTCCGGCCAAAAACACCTTGGGGCTGGCCTGAAGCGAGAGGTCGGGGCAAAGGACGCGGGGCGCGTTGACATAGGTATTGCGGTGCATGCTGCCGTGGCGGACGAATTCGGCCTGGGCGAGGCCAGGCACCAGGCGGAAAATGCGGGTCTGTTCCGGGTAGGTCAACTTGGTCTGGCAACCCACCAGGTTGAACATGGATTTATTGGCGTTTTCCGGGCGAAGCTGGAGCACGGCAAAGGGGCGCTCTCCGGTGCGCGGGTCGGTGAAGCCCACGGGTTTGAGCGAGCCGAAGGCCAGGGTCATTTCGCCGCGTTCGGCCAGGGTTTCCACGGGCATGCAGCCCTCAAAGTGTATTTCTTTTTCAAAATCGCGGGAGGCCACCTTTTCGCCGCTGAGCAGGGCGGAGCGGAAGGCGAAATATTCCTCGCGGGAAAACGGGCAATTGAGGTAGTCGTGCTCTTCCGGGTTGTAGCGCGAACCCCAGAAGGCAATGGACATGTCCACGGATTCGGCGGTGATGATGGGGGCAATGGCGTCGTAAAAATAAAGGTGATCGGACCCGAGCACTTGGGCCAGGTCTGCGCTCAGGGCTTCGGAGGCCAGCGGCCCGGCAGCCAGAACCACAGCGGACGCAGCGGCCAGCTCCGGCGCAGCCAGGCTTTTAATTTCACGCCGGATCAAAGTAATCAGCGGCTCGGCTTCCACCGCAGCGGTCACGTTGCGGGCAAACAAGGCGCGGTCCACGGCCAGGGCTTTGCCTGCCGGTACCCTGGCGGACAGGGCAAAGCGCATGAGCGGGCTGTTCAGGGCCAGCATTTCCTGCTTTAGCAGCCCGATGCCCGAGGTGAGGTCCTCGGAGCGCAGAGAATTGGAGCATACAAGCTCC
>CAZNBK010000322.1:0-224 GCA_964571105.1 uncultured Desulfovibrionaceae bacterium | reverse complement strand
CCCACGGCGTTTTCAAGCCTGTCCGACCGCAGCGAATTGGAGCAGACCAGCTCTGCCAGCAGGTCGGTTTCGTGGGCCGGGGTGGCGGTTTCCGGTCGCATTTCATAAAGGATGACGGGAATGCCGCGTTCGGCCAGGGTCAGGGCGCATTCGCACCCGGCCAGGCCGCCGCCGATGACGGCAACGGGCGAACCGGAATAAATCGTATGCTTGTCTGTGCTGCT
>CAZNBK010000321.1:0-2467 GCA_964571105.1 uncultured Desulfovibrionaceae bacterium | reverse complement strand
CATGTCCGGCCAAGGCGAAAAGACCCGCTCGCACCACGCGTCGGGCCGCCGGTTTTGGAGCTGGACAATGTGTCGGTCTATCTCGGACGCTGCCCGGTGCTGAAAGATTTGAACTGGCGGGTGGAAGAGGGGCAGCATTGGGCCGTGCTCGGCCCCAACGGCAGCGGCAAAACCACGCTGTTGCGGTTGATTTGGGGAGAAATTCCGGCTGCTTTGGGCGGTGAATTGCGCTGGTATGGAAAGTCCGGCCCGTTTAACATACCCGCTTTGCGGCGCAGGATGGGGCTGGTGTCTGACCGGCTGCATCAGGCCATGCCCGGCGGGCTGCTGACCGAGGATGTGGTTTTGTCCGGATTTTTCGGCAGCATCGGCTTGTATGAGGAGCCGCGCGCGGAAATGTATGTTTCAGTGCGGGCAATTCTTGAGCGCATGGGCCTGGAGCATTTGTCCGGCAGAACTTTTGAGAGCCTGTCTTTTGGCGAGGGACGGCGGTTGTTGCTGGCCCGGGCTCTGGTGCATGAGCCAAACCTGCTGCTGCTTGACGAAGCCTGTTCGGGGTTGGACAAGGCAGCGCGGGGCGCGTTTTTGCACAGCCTGTCCCAGGCAGCCAGGGGCGGCGGCACTCAGGTCATCCAAGTCAGCCATCACCCGGGAGACCTTATTGCTGAAATTAATCGAACCCTGTATCTTGAGCCGGTCAGAATACCGGCTCCCAGAAGATCATCTCCCAGAAAACCATCTCCTTGACCCGGAGCAAAACAATAGCCAGGAGCAAAGCAATGAACCGACCCATGCGTAGGAAAGACCGGGCTATCGGCCCTGAGGAATGCGTGCAAATTTTGCAGGCTTGCCAATACGGCGTGATGTCCAGCGTTGACCCGGAAGGACAGCCGTATGGCGTTCCGCTGTCGTTTACGTTTAAGGACAAGACCGTTTATTTTCACTGCGCCAGAGACGGGCACAAGATCGATAATATCCGCGCCAACGATCGGGTGTGCTTTACCTGCGTGGGCATGACCAGGCCCGTGTATGAAAAAAATAATTTTTCCACGTTTTTCGAGAGCGTGGTTGTTTTCGGTCAAGTGCGGGAAGTTGTTGATGAAGCGGAAAAACGCCAGGCCTTACATGATTTGTGCCTTAAATATCTGCCGGATTATATGAGCGAGTTTGACGCGGCCATGCACAGGTCGGGCGGGCGCACTGCGGTCTACGCCATCGATGCCGTGCAAATCACCGGCAAGGGCAAATCCCCGCAGGGCGCGAAGATCGTTTAAGCCGCTTCTTAAGCAAAGGCTCAAGCGAAACTTGTTTCTGCCTGAGCCTTTGCCAAATGTCAGCGCTATTGGGGCGCGATACTGGTCTGCGGTTTTGCCGCCGCGTACCGGGATTGGGATTTAGCCCTGATCGCGGAGATCGAGCACGCGCTTGGCCTTGCCTTCGCTGCGCGGAATGGAATTGTTTTCCACCAGCTCCACTTTGGGGCTGAACAGGATTTCATCGCGCAGGGCTGCGGCAATTTTGCTTTGCAGGGCGCGGAGCACGCGCATGTCATCGCGGAAGTACTCTTCGCGGATTTCCACTTTAACCCGCATCTGGTCGATGGGGCCATCTTTGTACAGCTCAATAATGTAGTTTTCGCCAACTTCGGGCATGGACATGAGCACGCGCTCGATCTGCATGGGATAAACGTTGACGCCCTTGATAATGAGCATGTCGTCGCAACGTCCCAAGATACGGTCGATACGGCGGTGTGTGCGCCCGCACTTGCATTGGCCGGGCAGAAATCTGGTCAGATCGCGGGTGCGGTAGCGCAAAAGCGGCATGCCGCGCCGGTTGAGGCAGGTGAGAATCAGTTCGCCGATTTCGCCGTCGGGCATGGGCTCGTTGGTTTCCGGGTCCACGATTTCAGCCAGAAAAGCATCTTCCCAAAGGTGCATGCCTTTCTGCTCCGTGCATTCAAAAGCCACGCCCGGTCCGTTCATTTCGGACAGGCCGTAGCTGTTGTAGGCTTTAAGCCCCAGAAATTTTTCCACTTTCTGCCGGGTTTCTTCGGTGTGCGGCTCGGCGCCGATGAGAGCGATGCGCCAATTGAGAGATTTGGGATCGATGTTGTGTTCTTTCAGATAAGAGGCCACGTGCAGGGCGTAGGAAGGGATGATGTGCACCACGGTGGTGCCGAAGTCTTTGACAAATTGAATCTGGCGACTGGTGTTCCCGGGTCCGGCGGGCACAGTCAGGCAGCCCAGGCGCTCCGAGCCGTAGTGAATGCCCAGGCCCCCGGTGAACATGCCGTATCCGGCCATATTCTGAAGAATATCCGACCGCCGCACGCCAGCGGCATAAAAACTGCGGGCCATGAGGTCCGCCCAGTTTTCAATGTCCGCCTTGGTGTGCAAGATAACCGTAGCCGTTCCGGTGGTGCCGGAGGAGGCATGCAGCCGGACGATCTCTTCCTTGGACACGGCCA
>CAZNBK010000320.1:1533-2481 GCA_964571105.1 uncultured Desulfovibrionaceae bacterium | reverse complement strand
AAGCCTTTTTGAATCACCGTAACCAGAGTGTTGTAATGCAAGGAGGCTTTGGCCATCTTGGTCATTTCCTTGTCCAGGTTGACCCGGTCTTCCCCGTGGATGGTGCGGGGCTTGAAAGCCTTTTCCCATTCCGGGCCAAAGCCGTTGGGATCGAAGACCGCGGGCAGATGCTGCTCGTCGGTGCGGCTGAGTTTTCCGCGCGCGTCCATATTCAGGGCGGCTTGGAGTTCTTTTTCAAACTGCAACTCCAGCGGCTTGTAGCCGGGGGTTTTGACGTTGGCCACGTTGCTCATGACAACATTTTGACGTTGAAGCTGCATGTCCATGACCCGACCGACCAGGTTCAAATGGGGTTCAAACAAGCTTTTCATGCAGATTTCTCCAGGTTTTAGTTAAAGGTAATGTTTACCGGGCAATGCTTGCGGCAATTGCGCTGCCAATGGAATAGCAAGCGCCATGCCATGCTCGTAACATGTTGATATAGCATGTCATTTTTTGGGTTTACCCGAATTTTGCAATATTTTTTGACAACCGGCGCTGAATCTTGACGCTTGTGTTGGCACACCGATTGCAAAGATGCAGGTGTGATGAAAAAATTGCCGTTGAGACCGATGAGCAACAAAGTAGGAGAATAAATCGGGCGGCAACAAATTACCTTATCAAGCATACCTTGCTAAGGAGGGGAAAAATGGACAATCATCTGGATTACGAAATCAACAAAGAACTTGGCGAATGTTATCTGTTCATGGGCGACCTGGACAAGGCCGAAGAATATTACCGGAAAGCCGTTGTCAGCACCTCTGAGCATGCCGAACCCTATCTGGGCCTGGCCACCATTGCCGTGCAGCGCGGCAATATTGACGACGCCCTGACCCTGTACCGTAAAGCCGCTGATATACAGGCCTGCGACAAAGCTCTGGCCGGTATCGCGCTGGTGCTTATGGACAA
>CAZNBK010000320.1:0-1523 GCA_964571105.1 uncultured Desulfovibrionaceae bacterium | reverse complement strand
AACAGCAGCGGCATTCACCATACCACCCTCTTCGACCAGTTCATCAGCTTTCTTGTCCGTAGCCTTCAGCACGAAGTATCCAACCGAGACACCTGCCAAAAGTTTGTACCCGATAACAACCGCGTTTAACACTTTACCCATAAATCTTTCTCCTTTTCAAATAGTTTCATTATAGGGGATGAGTTTTCTGCGTTATTTAGAGTCTTTGAAACCTTCCTGAAAGCCCTGGAAAAGAACCCGCAGAACATGATTGCCACTCACTGCGCAGTGCAGGAGGCTCACTATCTGAACCGGCTGGAAGAAATCCTGCCCCATCTGGAAAACTTCCTGGAGCTTGATCCGGAACAGCGCGCCGTGCGCATTTCCCTGGTAGGCTGCCTGGCTTCCCTAGGTCGTAACAAAGAAGCCGTGGCGCATCTTGAGCACCTTTTGAAGGTCGATCCTGAAGACGAAGCTGCCCGGGAGCTGTTCGAGGCTCTGGCCGCGTAAGAAAGCCAATAAATTTCTCCCCTCCCCATAGATTTCCCGGTCCGTGGCTTGTGTTGCGGGCCGGGGAATCTCCTCAAGCCTTGGAGGATGAGAATCAATAAAAAGGCAAATATTGCCCGAGAACCACAGAGGGCTGGGATAATTCCCGGCCCTCTGTGGTTCTCGGTGGTTTTTGCCCTCATCGTCGAGGCTCTTAGATAGTGTTAACAGACTCTAATCTTCCATGGTGAACTCGATGAAATTGCCGATGAGGTTTTCATTCCAAACCTTGACCCCTTCCGGCACCAGCAAAAGGCGTTGGGTAAAATTCCAGAGATGGGTGATGCCGGAGGCAACCAGCAGATTGGCCAGCTCCTGGGCTGCTGCGCCGGGCACGGTCAAAATGGCGACGTCAACGCGACCGTTTTTGACCAGCTCCGATAATTCCGCAATGTGGAAGACCTGCTTGCCGTTGATGGTGCGCAGCCCTACTTTGAGCGGATCATTGTCGAACAGGGCCAGAATATCAATGCCATAGCGCGCGAAGTTGTCATATTTGGTCAGGGCCAGACCCAGGTTGCCCGCGCCCACGATCACGGCCTTTTTGCTTTTGGCAAAACCAAGGGTGCTTTCAATGGCTTTTTGCAAGGCGGCCACCGGGTAGCCCACCTTGCAGATGCCCGTGCTGTCCAGCCATTTGAGATCCTTGCGCACCTGGGAATCGTCAATGCCCAGACGACCCGCGATTTGGGGGCTGGAAATGAACTCAATATTCCGCTCCAGGTATTCCATGAGAATGCCGTGGTACAAAGTCAGCCTGTGCACCACCGCCGAGTCCGCCAGGTCCGGCTGCTCCCATCGGGCCACCCTTCATGGCGCCTGCGGGCGAGGTCGGGCCGCCGCCTGACATCTGAGCCAACACGTTCGGATTCAGCGCCGCGCTGAGTACGGGAAGCCCCGCGCTGGCGGTTCTGGCGGCGGCCGCCGCCGGGGGCGCGGGCGCTTTGATCTACGCCTTCGTCACGGTGACGTTAAGGGGCAATCAGGTTGTGTCC
>CAZNBK010000319.1:0-2521 GCA_964571105.1 uncultured Desulfovibrionaceae bacterium | reverse complement strand
TGGCTTCGGACAACATGACCCTCGGTCGCTTTGAGCTTACCGGCATTCTTCCGGCCCCGCGCGGCGTGCCGCAAATCGAAGTCACCTTTGACATCGACGCCAACGGCATCGTTAACGTCTCGGCCAAAGACCTGGGTTCCGGCAAAGAACAGTCCATTCGGATAACCGCTTCTTCCGGCTTGTCCGAGCAGGATATCCAAAACCTGATCAAGGAAGCCGACTCCCACGCCGAGGATGACCGTAAGAAGAAAGAAGCCGTAGACCTGCGCAATCAGGCCGACACCCTGATTTATTCCACGGAAAAATCCCTGGCCGATCTGGGAGATAAAATTGACGCGGCTGTGCGCAGCGATTTGGAAAGCAAGATTGAGGAACTCAAAAAGGTGGTTGAAGGCGACGACCTGGCTGAAATCCGTTCCAAGATGGACAATCTGGCCCAGGCCTCGCACAAACTGGCTGAACAGCTCTACGCCCAGAAGTCCGGCGGCTCTGCCCCGGGTGCTGACGAGGCCCCCCACGAAACCCCGTCCGGCGATCAGGACGACGTGGTCGATGCCGATTACACGGAAGTCAAATAAAATCAAACATGGTTAACCCGTTGTTGTCCGGCTGAGCGTCGGGCAACAACGAACCGAACTGTGAATATGGCGGCCTGGAGAAATCCGGGCCGCTTTTTTTACACCGACCGGACGGACGCCGCTTCGCTGCACCAGAGCATTTTTCCAATATATAATTTCAAAGTTAAACTGCTCCAAGGGTTAATCGCCGCAGCAGAACAGGCATAGCTTTGCAGTTATGGATTACACAGGTTCATGTGTTGAAAAAAATAAATCGTTTGTACTCCTTACCGGGCGCTTTTATAGAATTTATAGCTCTGGTGTGGTTTCATTTGGGCCAAGCAAAGGAGTTTTATGCGCACTTTCAGTCTTAACCCCAACGTGACGGCCTTTTATTTCGGCGGAGACTGTGAGCCGGAGAAAGCAATCCTGGCAGACCCCAATGACTATAACTGGACATTCGGCTGCTGTGAAAGCCTGGGGCTCATTGTCCACGCAATTCACAACCGGGATTCGGCCATTGTTTACGACACCATGTGCACGGTGGCGCAAGCCCGCGAAGTGCGCGATTATCTGGAAAAGCACCTGAATATCCGCAAAATAACTGTGGTTCTCAGTCACTGGCATTTGGGGCATGTGGGCGGCAATGCTTTGTACCGAGATTGTAATATTGTGGCCAGCCGAAAGGCCCGCGAGGAGCTGTTGCGGCACAAAGCCGGAATTGAATCCGGAGAGTTCTGGGGCAATCCGGCCATAAACCCACTACAAGTGCCGGACATAGTTTTTGAAGATGCCCTGTCTATCTTTCTGGATGATCTGGAAGTGCAGTTGTACAATTGCAACATTCACAGTGAAGACAGTGTGTTTATCTACCTGCCGCAGTATAAAATGCTGCTCCCCGGCGACATGCTGGAAGATACTGCGCCGTTTATCGCCGAACCGGCGGATATTCCGGCCCACCTGGAAAACTACACACGCCTGCGCGCGTTTGAAATTGACAAAATCGCCCCCTGCCACGGGCGCTCCTCTTTTTTCCAACAGGGCGGCTACTCCCGCGAACTCATTGACGCCGTGACCTACTACCTCTCCACTCTTTATGAGCAGCTTGGCGCGGACCCGGAAGCCGAGGTTGCCGACCTGCGCTTATTCATGGCCGATTATCTGGAGCGGGGCATCATCGCTTACTGGGCACCCTACGACTTGGTGCATAGCAACAATATCAACAAGATGCGGGATTTTTTCCGGGGCAACAAGAATGTCGGCGGCAAGCTGTATGCCGGGGACAAGGTCTGAAAAAAAAGACGGCCAACTGGCTGAAATAATTCCGGGCCGGACTTATTCCGGCAAATCAGGCTGTCTGAGACCGGCCTCTTTTTGTATCCAGCGGCGAAACCCTTCCACGCGCGGGCTGTTGACGCGCTCATGCGGGCAGACCAGGTAATAATTCAGCGGTGAGGCTTGAAATGCCTCAAACGGCGCGACCAGATCGCCGCTGTCCAGTAATTCGCAGATCAGCCGGTAACGGCCAATGGAAATGCCGAACCCCTCCCGCGCCCCTTTCAAGGCCAGTTCGCAACGGTCGAAGCTGTACCCCCGCCTGGCGTCAAAATCTTTTACCCCGGCCAGCGCCGCCCAGGAGCTCCATTCAGAAAAAAACTGGGCGTTGGGCCAGGGTGAAGAATCATGCAAAAGCAGGCAGTCATTGAGCCCGGCAGAGTTATTCCAAAGCTTGTGCATGTCTGCGTATTCTCGCGTGCACACCGGGGAAATGGTTTCAAACATAAACAGATCCGCGTACAAATCGGGATGCTGCCCGTCGCTGTAGCAAATGGCCAGGTCAAAGCTTTCCGTCTCGAAATCCACCAGGTTGTCATGACAGCGCACATGCACGGCAACGCCAGGGAAAGTTTTATTGAAATCGTTCAGGCGCGGCACCAGCCAGATGCCGGCGAAAGCCACCAGTT
>CAZNBK010000318.1:0-2536 GCA_964571105.1 uncultured Desulfovibrionaceae bacterium | reverse complement strand
TTTCAAAGGCGCGGCGGATGGCCTTTTTGGCCTTGCGGATGTTGGGCACGGTGTCCAGGGCTTCGCGGGCGGAATAGGCTGTGCCGCCGAGGTTGCCGATGATTTCGGCCATGCGGATGGGCAAACCTTGCTTGGAGGCGCAGCGGCCATCCGGGCAGGTGGTGGTTTTTTGGCCGATGAGCGTGGTGGGGGCCATCTGGCCGCCAGTCATGCCGTAAACGGTGTTATTGACAAAAACCACGCTGATGCGCTCGCCGCGGTTGGCGGCGTGCATGATTTCGGCCAGGCCGATGGAGGCCAGGTCGCCGTCTCCCTGATAGGTGTAGACGAAGTTTTCCGGTCGGGCGTGTTTGAGGCCGGTAGCCACAGCCGGGGCGCGGCCATGTGGCGATTCCACGGTATCCACGGCCAGGTAATTATAGATGAACACCGAGCAGCCGATGGAACTGGCGCACAGGGCCTTGTCCACCAGGTCGAGATCGGTGAGCACTTCAGCCACCAGGCGATGGGCGGTGCCGTGGTGGCAGCCCGGGCAATAGTGGGACACCCTGTCTATGAGCACAGGGGGAACGTCAAAAACCAAAGTTTCGTCGTTGCTTTGAGCTTGCATTATTTACTCTCCAAAGCATCCATGATCGGAGCGATAAAGTCGTCGGTGCCGGGCATTTCGCCGGGCATGTGCCCGAAGAAGGCCGAGTCGGCGTGGCGGCGGATGGCCAGGCGCACGTCCTGCACCATCTGGCCGAGGTTATGTTCAATGGTCAGAAAGCGTTTTCCCGAGGCCGCCAGATTATCCAGAATCTGATCGGGGAAGGGGTAAAGGGTGATGGGACGGACCAGGCCCACGGGCTTGCCTGCGGCGCGCAGTTTGCGCACGGCGCTTTTGGCGATGCGGCCCATGGAGCCGTAGGCCACCACCACCAGATCGGCGTCTTCGGCCTCGTATACTTCGGCCCGGACCAGGGAGCGCATGCTTTCGTACTTGGCGGCCAGCTTGCGGTTTTGCCCGGCCAGAGCGCCTTCTTCCAGGAACAGCGATTTTAGGATGCGGTGCTCGCGGCCCTTGGCGCCGGTGAGGCACCAGTCCAGGCCTTCATTGGCCGGGGTGGCAGCCGGGCTGTTGGCGGCGCGCGGGCGCACCGGTTCTTTCATTTGGGCCACAATGGCGTCGCCCAGAATGAGCACGGGGTTGCGATATTTAAAGGCGATGTCAAAGGCCTCGAACATCATGTCGTAGGCTTCCTGGCAGGAACAGGGGGCCAGGGTGTAGCAATAATAGTCGCCGTGCCCGCCGCCCTTGACGGTTTGGAAATAGTCGCCCTGGGAGGAGCCGATATCGCCGAGGCCGGGGCCGCCGCGGTTCATGTTCACGATAACGCCGGGCAGTTCGCTGCCGGCCATGTAAGAAATGGACTCCTGCATCAGGGACAGGCCGGGGCTGGACGAAGAGACCAGGGCGCGTTTTCCGGCGGCCACAGCGCCGAGCAGCATATTAATGGCCGCCACTTCGCTTTCCGCCTGTACAAATTCGCCGCCGCGTTCGGGCAGCAGTTTGGACATGGCTTCCGGGATTTCATTCTGCGGGGTGATGGGATAGCCGAAATAACAGCAGCAGCCGGCATCCAGCGCACCGTGGACCAGGGCTTCGTTGCCCTTTACAAACATGCGTTCAGCGGTGCTCATGCTTCACCTTCCTTGGCGGCCTTTTTTTTGGCGCTGCGGTAGACCTTGATTACATAGTCCGGGCAGACCATGCCGCAGGCGGCACAACCGATGCATTTGGACATGTTTTCTTCGGGCACTTCCACCACCTTGTAGCCCAGGCGGTTGAAGCGCGGGGATTGTACGATGATTTTTTGGGGGCAGGCATTGACGCAGAGCAAACAGCCCTTGCAATGCTCCTCCTTGAATGTGACTCTTGACATAACGTTTACCTGTATCTTCCCGGCTGGGGCCGGTTTCTAAATTCAGCCGTTGGGGGAGCAACTCGCCCGCCGGGCTGGTAAAAGGCCGGAACAATTTTTTGCCGCACCTATAAGGATGAAGTTCTTCCAGAACCTTTCCCGCTTCGGGATTGCAGTGCTGGCGGAAGTAAACCCGCCTTGACCGATTCCGCCTAAGTTACGGCGCTTTATTTAGTCTTGCCGGAGCATGTTATCCCGCTGTTTTTTCATTAACTGCTCTTAGAGCAGTTCAACTTTGAAATGTTGCAAAACTCAAATACCAAATGCTGTCATTGGAGCCAAAAGGCAAAAACACTTTCCCCTTATAAATGCGCAAAATCTAAGGCGATTTTGCGAAAGGCACACGCTGCTTGACCTTATCGTATACCTCTCGCCCGCACATCCTGTGCGAACGCCCTGCGGACCTCATCCGTAAGGCTCACCTGCGTTCACCTAACGGCTGCGCTTCATTTCATTTCGCGCCGCTGGAGGCACGAGAGGGTCGCTTGTGAAAAACGTGGTTTTCACTGCTGTCGCTCTGCGGACCTCATCCGTAAGGCTCGTTTGCTATCGCTGTCGCTCTGCGGACCTCG
>CAZNBK010000317.1:0-2554 GCA_964571105.1 uncultured Desulfovibrionaceae bacterium | reverse complement strand
ATACCTCTCGGTCCGCCGTCCTGGCGGACACTCGAGGGTCGCTTGTGAAAAACGTCGTTTTCACTGCGCTCCCGCTGCGCGGCTGCCGCCATCCTGTGCGGCCCTTTCACCGCCAGTCGGAGTAACGCGGCGACTCCTCTCACCGTTATTTCATCTTCCGCCCAAAGTCCGTAGGCCGTGGCCTTATCGTATACCTCTCGGTCCCCACTTCCTGTGGGGACACTCGAGGGTCGCTGCGCGGAAAACGTGGTTTCCGCTTGCTCCCGCTACGCGGTAGCCGCACGTCCTGTGCGGCCCTTGCACCGCCAGACCGAGTAACGCGGCGACTCCTCTCACCGTTATTCGGAGGTACTCCGTAGGCCGCTCCCTGTTGGGCATACCGAAACGTACCACTCCCTAATTGGGGTGCAGGGGATCATCCCCTGCCAGGTAAAATAAACACACTGCGGGTGGTTTCTTTTTCCGTGCCGGAGGCGTCTTTGAGCGTGACTTTAAGGCGTTCCGGGGTGCAGCCGCAGGCGCGCAAGGCCACGGACAGTTCATTGGTCTTGACGTATTCGCGCTGAGCGGCCAGCCACTCGCGCAAGGAGGTCAGAAAAATACCCGTGCGTCCGTCCGGGGTGCGGAAGGGATACCGGCTGCGGCAGGCCGCGGTAAGGTCGGCAAGGGGTCTGTATTCTTCCAGGTACGCGGCCAGCCAGGCCCGGCACAGCCCGGTCTGGGTGCCTTCTTCGCCCACGTCCACGTCTTCGCAGATATCGAGCAGGGCCTGACAAATGCTCAGCCACTGCGGCCCCTTGAAGGTGGGCAGCACCACCCGGGTGGCCTCGGCAAAGGCCTTGCGGAAATCGGTCTGCCCGATGATTTTGCCGATGTCCCCGAGCCGGGCCGGTCCATGCGGCAGCACCAGCTCGTAGTGGGCCGGATCGGATTTGTAACAGCGCAGGCCCAGCAGCTTGATGCGCAACAGGGCGGACAGGGCGGACAGCTTGTGGGCGCGCTCGGCAGCGCTTAAGCGGCGCGGGCCGGGGGCGGGGTCCGGGGCAGAGTCCGAGGCAGGCGCGGGCGCGGGGGGAAAATCCGGGCCGGGCGTGGGCGCGGTTTCAAGAACAGGGGAAAGCTCCGGGGCTGGCGCGGGCGCGGTTTCAGGAACAGGGGGAAACTCCGGGGCCGGGCCGGTTTCAGAGTCCGGGTCAGAGAGCGGGGCGCAGGCCGGGCCAGGCGCGGGGGGAAAATCCGGGCCAGGCGCGGGCACTGTTTCAGACACAGGGGCGCAGGCCGGATCGCTTCCAAAAGCCGGGTTGATTTCATGAGCCGGGCCGCAGGCCGGGTCGCTTTCAAAAGCCGGGCCGCAGGCCGGGCCGGTTTCATAAGTCGGCGCGGCCAGGCTCTGGATCAGCCGGCTCAGGCGGGTATCCGCAAACCGCTGCATGCGGGCGCGGCGGATGGTGCGAAACAGGTAGGCGTGATCCGTGCCTTTTTTCCAGTCTTTGCTGCCCGGCTCCGCGTGTTTGTGCCGGAAAGCGCAGAGCACGTCCGCGATTTGCTGGTCACTGAAAATATCCGGGTAGGCGGCCAGGATCCCGGCCAGGGCCATGTCGTAGCCGGAAAGCGAACTGTCCTTTAAATTGCGGCGTTTGCGCAGCCAGGTGTTTTTGAGTTTGGGGTCGTCGTCGAGCAGGGTGACAAAGGCCTGGGACAGAGCCGCGCCGGGCAGAGGGGCGCTGAACAGCGGCGGGGGCACGGCTGCGGCGGCCTCGAATTGGGCCAGACTGCTGTAGGGGCTGCCGCCCAGGCCATCCGCCGGGCTATTATACGGGCCGCCGTCATCCAGCAAATAACCGCTGAAATCCTCGGGGTTGTAGCGTTGCGCGTCGTGCCAGTCGCTGACCGTGACTGCTTTGAGATTGTCCGGGTCTTTGTGGTTAAAGGTGCCGGGCAGGCGCAGAACTCGGGCCAGGTCGTGGGTGGCGTCGTGCTCCCAGCCGCGGGCCGCGGCCTCGGCCTTGAGCAGATTTTGCCAGCCGCGCACCGCATCTTGGGCCGCGGCGCGGTTTTGCGTGGCCTGCTCATCGGTGAACAGCCACGGCTCCTTAAACAGCCACCAGGGCTGAATGCCGTGCCCGCTGCGGACAATGAGCGTGGGCGGCAGGGGCAGGGCCACGGCCAGGGCAATGGCCGCGTCCAGGTCCGGGGCCAGGGCGGTTTTGGCGTGGGCCTTGGGGTCGGCAATATCAATGTCGGCCCAGATGCCGGGAATGCCGCGCACACTTGCGCTGCCCGCCCGCTCGTAATGGGCCAGACCCTTGGGGGCCAGGCCGCAGCCGAAATAAACGTTTTGCCGGGGCGCGAGCTTGCGGGCCTGGGCGGCGGCTTCTTCGGCGCTGCGCGTGAAAAAACTGTGCTTGCCCGGCGCGCTCCAAATCAGGATGCGCGAGAGCGCGTCGACCTCGGGGCCGAACAGGGCGGTCAGAAATTGCTGGGTGATGTGCATGGGGTAACGTTTTTCCTTATGTGCCTTTGTGCCTTTTTTACCCATCAAGCGGCGCAAGAT
>CAZNBK010000316.1:0-2554 GCA_964571105.1 uncultured Desulfovibrionaceae bacterium | reverse complement strand
CGGGTAGGTAAGCGTGCCCGTGGAGCGGGAAATGGTGACCACGCCGTCTTCGAGGGGCTGCCGCAGAATTTCCAGCACCGAGCGCTGAAATTCCGGAAATTCGTCCAAAAAAAGCACTCCCCGGTGCGCCAGGGAAATCTCTCCCGGTCGTGGGTAAGTGCCGCCGCCGGCCAGCCCCGCATAAGAAGTGGTATGGTGCGGCGCCCGAAAAGGCCTGGCGCTGATCAGCCCTTGCCCGGCGGGCATGAGATTGGCCACTGAGTATATCTTGCTCACTTCCAGGGCTTCCGTAAAGGCAAGGGGCGGCAATATGGAGGGGATGCGCTGGGCCAGCATGGTCTTGCCGCTGCCCGGCGGTCCGATGAGCAGGATGTTGTGCCCGCCCGCCGCCGCTATTTCAATGGCCCGCTTGGCTGACTCCTGCCCCTTTACTTCAGAAAAATCCAGCTGATAATCCGGGTGCCCGGTAACCGCGGGCAAAGCTTCGGCCAACTGCGGCGCATTGTCGCCGCCCGTGAACAGGGCCACGGCCTCGGCCAGGCTGGAGACGCCGTATACCGGCAAGCCTTCCACCACAGCGGCTTCTGCCGCATTGGGCAAGGGCACCAGCACGCCTTTGGCATGTTGCTGCCGGGCCAGGATAGCCAGGGGCAGAATACCGGGCACGGCCTTGACTTCCCCGGCCAGGGACAACTCGCCGGCAAAATAATAACCGGCAACGGCCTCGACCGAAAGCAGCCCGGCGGCGGCCATCAACCCCAGGGCCAGGGGCAGATCATAGGCCGAGCCTTCTTTTTTACGGTTGGCCGGAGCCAGATTGACCGTGATGCGGGCCGCCGGAATTTTCAGACCGGAATTTTTCAGGGCGGAAAAAACCCGTTCCCTGGACTCGCGCACAGCGCCTTCGGCCAAGCCCACCATGGTAAACGCAGGCATGCCCGAACGGGTCAAGTCCACTTCCAGGTCCACCTGAAAGGCATCCACCCCTTGCAGGGCTGCGCTCAGGACTTTGACGATCATGGTTCAGTCCGGGGAAGATGGGTTAGAGCATTTTAACATTGAAACTCTACATTGGAAAAGTGCTCTGGCGGCGTAACGCGCCGCCCGCGCGCGGGCACGCGGCGCGTGCCTTTCGCAAAATCCAAGGCGATTTTGCGTATCCATAAGGGGAATGTCTTCTTGCCTTTTGGCGCTAAAGACAGCGTACGGCATTTGAGCTTTGTAACCGTTCAAAGTTAAACCACTCTAATGAATCAGCTTGCCGATGCGGCTCCACTTGAAGTCCCAGCCGTCCGATGACCAGTAGATGATCATGGCCTTGCCCTGGATGGCGTTGAAATCCACAAAACCCCAGAAACGCGAGTCTTTGGAGTCGTCGCGGTTGTCGCCCAGAACAAAATACTTGCCGGGCGGCACTTCCTTGGGGCCATAGTTGTCGCGTTGCGGGAAGGTGGTGTCGTCATGGATGGTGTAAGGTTCGTCCACTTTTACGCCGTTAACGTATAAAACCTTGTCCTGCATGGCCACTGTATCGCCGGGCACGGCCACCACGCGTTTGATGAAATCGGTGCTGGGGTCGCGGGGGTATTCAAAAACGATGACATCGCCGCGCTGGGGTTCGCTCCAGGAAAACAACGGATCATTTTTGAAGGGCACAAAAAAGCCGTAAGCCAGGCGGTTGACCAGAAGTTGGTCGCCGATCTGCAAGGTTTCCAGCATGGAACCGGAGGGGATGCGGTAGGCCTGCACCGCAAAGGTGCGGATAACCAGGGCCAGCAGCAGGGCGACCAGCAGAATTTCTACATATTCAAGAAAGACATTTTTCTTTTTAGTCATGACATACCTGAATTGATGCAAGTGTTATAAAGTCGTCCGTATTGATTACGCGATGGAAGTCTGTGTATACACCCAAAATTTAATAATTAAAAGTTTTCGGGAAAGAATAAGCGGGAGGGGGAGAAAGGCATTCTTTTGCTGAATGTTCGCCCGTCTCCCCCGGTTGTGCATAAGTTCAGCCTGCGCCTGTCGGCTGAAATCAGTCGCCGCCGCCGCTGGAGGCTTTTCCTGCGGGGCCAGCCGCCATCCTGTCGGCTGAAATCAGTCGTCGTCACCCACCTGAAGAGCGGCCAGGAAGGCTTCTTTTATCGTATACCTTTCGGTCGCACGTCCTGTGCGACACTCAAGGGGCGCTGCACGAAAACGTGGTTTTCGTTTGCTTTCCCTGCGGGGCCAGCCGCCATCCTGACGGCTGAAATCAGTCGTCGTCACCCACCTGAAGAGCGGCCAGGAAGGCTTCCTGGGGCAGTTCAACGTTGCCCATCATTTTCATGCGGCGTTTGCCTTCTTTTTGTTTTTCCAGCAATTTGCGCTTGCGGGTGATGTCGCCGCCGTAGCACTTGGCGGTAACGTCTTTGCGCAGGGGCGCATTGCGTTCGCGGGCAATGACCTTGTTGCCGATGGCGGCCTGAATGACCACTTCAAAAAGTTGGCGCGGAATGGTCCGCTTGAGCTTGAGGGCCACGTTGCGCCCCCGGTAATAGGCGGTTTCGCGGTG
>CAZNBK010000315.1:0-2561 GCA_964571105.1 uncultured Desulfovibrionaceae bacterium | reverse complement strand
TCTCCGCATTGGCCTTGGGCCGGGCCAGGTCGATTTCCTTGTGCGCAGTATTGAAGTCGCCGCAAACCACAATGGGTTTCCCCCGGCGCAGCCCCTGCGCCAAATCCAAAAAAGCATCATAAAAACGCAGTTTGTAGTCCAGGCGCTCGTCGCTCATCTGCCCGTTGGGGAAATAGACATTGAAAAAGTGAAAGCCTGGATATTCCAGGTGCAGCAGCCGCCCTTCCCCGTGCATGCCGGGCAAAACATCATTGACCGCCAGCGGCTTTTGCCTGGCAAAAACCGCCACTCCGGAATAGCCCTTTTTAACCTGGGAGGCCGACCAATAGGCGTGACGCCCCTGGGGCTGCCGATCGGCCTCCGGCACCTGTTCCGGCTCGGCCTTGGTTTCCTGCAGGGCGACAATGTCCGCGCCGTTGGCGGCAAACCATTCTGCCCACTCGGGTTTCTTAAGCACAGCCCGAAAGCCGTTAACGTTCCAGGAATAAAATTTCATAAGCCAAACTCCGGGGCGTAAATTACAGTTCCGCGTTTATTCTCCAGGCTGCCGGGGTCAAGCTCAAGGGCCATAAAGTTTTCCTCGGGCACGGGCAGGGGGCAGCTTATGCCGAAACGCGAGGCCGGCACAAACCCGAAACGCGGGTAATAATCGGCATGCCCCAAAACCACCACCCCAGCCGCCCAAATCAACGGTCCGGCGGCAACCAGCCCCTGCCGAATCAGCGCGCTGCCCAGTCCTTTGCCCTGCACAGCGGGCAACACCGAAACCGGCGCCAGGGCCAGCAAGCAAAGGCTGCCCGGCGTTACCTCTGCCCAGGGTTTGGGCAAATGGGTGCTCCCGGCGTGGGGAATATTCTCCGGCAAGGCGTCCGGCTGACGCGGCGGGGCATAACCGGCCAAGCCCAGCGGGGTGAATAAAATCTGGCCGATTATCTGCTCCCCGGCCTCGGCCACCAGGGAGATGACTCCCCGGCCCGAAGCATGCAACTTGGCGTAAAGCTCAGCTTCCTCTTCCCGGCCAAAGGCCTTGCGGATAAGCGTGAGCACGTTGTCCAGATCCTGCGGCCGCTCTTCCCTGATGTTGACGTCCATATCCCGCTCCCCGCTTAACGCAATTTAGAGCATTTTAACATTGAAATTATAGGCCGGGCAAAACACTCTGAGCATTGTAAACCAAAGCCGTGGAATCTGTAAACGCTTAACCCGGCTCTTGTCAGGCTGGCGGGCATGGCATATGGATATAGCGATATAGAAAAAATAGGGAGATAATATGGCGGCCATTCGTAAAAGCCTGCTGCAATTAGTATTTTCCGGCGCAGACATGAAACGCTGGAATGACAAACTCCGCGCCGGAGAGCTGGCCGAAGTGGACAAACAAGGGCACAAAATGCTGGTGGCCTGGCTGCTCTACACCGTGGCCGGGCGCGATATGGAGCTGCCCGAACGCCTGGCGCTCGGCCAAAAGATCATTGAAGGCGGCCTGTTTGACTATTTTTTCCGCCTGGTCATTACCGACATAAAGCCCCCGGTTTTTTACAAAATCAAAGAAAATCGCGAGCATTATCACAAGCTTTCGCAATGGGTCATGGACGAGTTGCAAAGCGTGGTTCAGCCGCTGCACGAAGGCTTCTGGAACCGCTTCAAAGCCTGGGCCGACGAGCAAGCCAACCCGGTTGCCCGGCAGGACCAGGCCCGGCGTATCCTTGAAGCCGCCCACACCTATGCCAGCTATTGGGAATTCTCCATCATCCGCCCGCTTAACCATTTTGACGAAGAAATGGACGGCATCGACCGGTCGTTTATCGATAAGCTTGCCAACCTCAGCGATGTGCCCGGCGCCAAGCACCTCTTGCCCATGCACAAAAGCAGCGACTCCCTGGCCCGCATCGCCAACCTGTGCGGACAATTGCGCTTTCAGACCCGCTGGTCGCAGGTGCCGCGCATTCCGGAAACCTCAGTGCTCGGGCATGTGTTCATGGTGGCCGCCTATGCCTACTTTTTCAGCCTCAGCCAAAACGCCTGCCCGGCCCGCTGCCAAAACAATTTTTTTGCCGGGCTGCTGCACGACATGCCCGAGTTGCTCACCCGGGACATCATCTCCCCGGTCAAACGTTCGGTAGAAACCATGGAAGACATCATCCGCAAGTATGAAGAATCCGAGTTGGAAACCCGCATGCTCAAGCCGCTGCGCGATGGCGGCTACACCTATACCGAACAGCGCTTTAAATACCTGCTCGGCCTGGCGGTGGGTTCCGAGTTTCAGGCCAGCATTATTAAAAACGGCCAGGAAACCGCCGTCAGCTACCACGACCTGGAAACCGACTACAATTGCGACATCCTGGACCCCAAAGACGGCGAGCTGCTGAAAGTCTGCGACCTCTTGGCCGCTTTTCTGGAAGCCTACACCGCCCGGCGCAACGGCATTGCCTCGGGCGATCTAGATGAAGCCGTTTGGCGGATCAAATCCAGTCTGCTCCAGCTCAACAAAGCCCATCCCCAACTCCAGGTCGACGCCCTGCTGGCCGATTCCGCCGCCGCCGGTTGCCCGCGCTTCGACGCCT
>CAZNBK010000314.1:0-2621 GCA_964571105.1 uncultured Desulfovibrionaceae bacterium | reverse complement strand
CTGTAATTGGGGTTAAGGAGGGAGGGGGTCTGGGGGAGGGAACCTTAAGGGACGCAGTTCCTTATGGTTCCCTCCCCCAGATAATTTCTTTATTCCCCGCTGACAGCTTGCGGCGACAGGGCCACATCCAGGGTGGGGTTGGGCACGCCCATGGATTGATAGAGCACGGCCAGGGCGATCAAGTAGTCGGCCTGGGCTTCGGTGAGCGAGGCTTCGGCTGCGCTGAGCTTGGACTGAGCGTCCAGCAGATCGGTGTTGGTGCCCACCTGGGCTTCGTAGCGGGCCAGGGCCACGCGGTAGGCTTCATGCGCCTGGGTGAGCCCATACTGGGCAACCTTGATGCGCTTTCTGGCCTCACCGATTTTCAGCAGTCGGGATTTGATTTCATAGGCGACTTCTTCGCTGAGGGCATTTTCCTGGGCGATCATGCTGCTGACGTTGTGCCGGGCCTGTTCCACGGCAAAATAATCTGTACCCCAGTTAAACAGGCTCCAGTTGGCGCCCAGCCAGACGCGCCAGTCATGGTCGCGTTCGCCGGAATAATAGTCGCTGCCCTGGACCCGGGGGGTGTCGCCCACTCGGCTGTATTCAAACAGGGCGGATATTTGCGGGTAGAAATTGCTGGCGGCCATGCGTTTTTCCTGCTGGGCGATTTCCGTGTTTTTGGCGGCCATGGTTAGGTCCGGGCGCAGGCGGTAGGCCATGCTCAGGCATTGTTCCAGGGTGGCGTCAAAGGGGATGTAGTCCAGGCTGCCCACATAAGTGATGGGCGCTTCCACGGGCAGGTTAAGCAGGGTGTTCATGCGCGCCTGTTGGGTTTCCAGCGCGTTTTGCGCTTGGATGAGGATGTTTTCGGCTTCGGATGCATCCACCTGGGCCTGGAGCACATCCAGGCGCGGGCGCAGGCCCACTTCATAAAAAGCCGTGGTCACCCGCAGTTGATCTTGGAGGCGGGTGAGGGAATCTTGCGCGCTGGTGACATTTTCGCGCGCTTTAAGGAGATTGAGAAAGTTTTGCTGGACGCTGGAAATCAGGCTGAGCTCGGTATCAAAGCGGAAAGCGTCGGAATAGTCGCGTTGCAGCGCGGCCCTTTGGTATTGGGAGATAAGCCGGAAACCGGTGAAAACGGCCTGCTCCACGGAAATTGTCCAGGTGTACAGATTGTCGTCACGGGCTATTCCGGAGATGGGGCGGTTGCGCTGAAACCCGTAACTGGTGCTTAAGGCCGGACCAAAAGCGCCCAGGGAGGAGCGGCGACCGCTTTCCGCTGCCAGGGCCTGCTCTGCGGCGGATTGCAGGGTCTGGTTTTGGCCCAGGGAGTAGGCGACAGCCTGGCCCATGTCCATATGCAGGTAGCCAGATTCATCAATGGTCATCAAACCGCCGGGCTGATCGCCAGGATATGGCGGAGCATCTTGGGCTTGCGCGGCCAGCGGAATGAGTGAAAGAAACAGTCCGAGCGCCATTGCCGTGATCTTGCGAATTATGTTTGAGTTCATGCCAGCTCCTGCTTGCCTGTTGGATCCCGCACTCCGATTTCACTGTTTATACACAGCGGTTGTCTTTTTATCAACCGGGACGGCGGGCAAGGGGGGCAGGGGAAAAGTCTGGAAAATTTCTAAAAACCATTGCCAATTGGCCCTTGCACGCGTATGTAGGGGGCAGAAATCTTGCTGGGGGCGGCAGAGCGGGCGGGTTGGCTTGAACGGCCTGCTGCCTTGCCGTGTAAGCCTTTGCAGCTTATAATTATTTTTTGGAGATAAAATGGACAGCAGCATTATTGGTATGATCGGCCAAGCCACACTTGGCGCCAAACTGGTCCTGGCTATTTTAATTCTTATGTCTGTGGGCAGTTGGGCGCTGATGATTCAGAAGTGGTTCCTGCTCAGGAAAGCCAAGGCCAAGGCCCGTGAGGGCACGGAACGTTTCCAGCGGGCGCGCGACCTGCGCGAAGCCGTGCAAAGTGTGGGGGCCGACCAGGCTTCGCCCCTGTATTATATCACCGAACAGGGCGTGGCTGAATTTAACCGCCTCAAGGAACTGGGCAACAGCCCGGATATCGTGGTCGATAACGTCAACCGGGCGCTGCGCCAGGGCGTGGGCACGGAAATGACCCGCCTGGCCGCCACCCTGACCTTTCTGGCCACCACGGCCAACACCGCGCCATTTATCGGGCTGTTCGGCACTGTTTACGGGATTATGCACTCCTTCCACGCCATCGGCCAGATGAAGACCGCCTCGCTGGGCACCGTGGCCCCCGGTATTTCCGAGGCCCTGGTGGCCACTGCCGTGGGGTTGTTTGTGGCTATTCCGGCCACGGTGGGCTACAATGCGTTCAACAGCCAGCTGAGCAAAATCGAAGTGCAGCTGGCCAATTACGCGGATATGTTCCTCAATCGCGTCCAACGCGAAATAACTGCCACCCGTGCCCCCAGCGCGGCAGCACTGTAGGATTCCGGCCATGTTAAAACCCGGAGACCGCAGAAACCTGGTTTCTGAAATCAACGTCACGCCCTTTGTGGACGTCATGTTGGTGCTGCTGATCATTTTTATGGTCACCGCGCCCATGATGACCCAGGGCCACGATGTGGAACTGCCGCAAACCCAGGCCACGGAAACCT
>CAZNBK010000313.1:0-2624 GCA_964571105.1 uncultured Desulfovibrionaceae bacterium | reverse complement strand
CTGCAGGGGGCTATCTCGCCTAAGTCGTTATTGTCCGGCTAAAAAACGAGGGGCAAAGCTTCTCAAAATGAAATAAAAGCAAAAAGCAATTTCCAGCATAGATGCAAAAAGCCGCCCCGGCTTTTTGCGAAAGGCACACGCCGCTTGGCCGCGCGCGGTCTGGTTTTTTGCAAAAAACCAGACCATTGCTGTCCGGCTAATTTAGGCGGACAGCAATGGTCTGAAGTCTTGACATCGCAATGCGTATAGGTAAAAGAACTGGTTCGGGTATCCGAGGATCTCTCCATGCCCGTTAAAATTGTAAACAAAATTTATCCAAAAGGGGATTCAATCATGAGCGGTTACAACGCAGTATTAGGCAGAAATACGGAAAATGCCCCCAAGTGTGCTCTCAGCTCCCAAACAACGGCTTTTTCTCATTACAACAACTTTTCGGCTCAGCTGCCCATCGACCCGAAGTCCGGCAAATTGGTGGCCGGCGGCATAAAAGAGCAGGCTGAACAGTGCTTTAAAAACATCAAAGCCATTGTTGAAAGCATCGATCATGTGATGAGCGACGTAGTCAGGCTCACTGTCTTTGTTACGAAGATCAAGGACGTTGACGCTGTGGACGAAGTCTATAAAACATACTTTTCAAGCTATGTTCCCACTCGGACGGTCGTTGCGGTTGACGCTTTGCCCATGAATGCCCTGGTCCAGATTGAAGTCATTCTTTCGCACGGTGAAGGCACGATCCCCAATGCACCGCAGGCGGGCGACCTGATAAAGCTTCCGAACAACACGGCAAACGCGCCTGTAAGCCCTCTGTCTACCCAGACCGTATCTTTTTCCCACTACAATAATATTTCAGCTCAGCTGCCCATCGATCCCAAGTCCGGCAGAATACTCTCCTGCTGCGTCAAAGATCAGACCGCGCAGTGCTTGAAGAATATCAAGGCGATTTTGGAAAGCATCGACGTTCCTTTTGACGATATTGTCAAAATTACCATTTTCCTGAAAAACCTTGCGGATATCGACGCCGTTAACGAAGTGTATAAGAAGTTCTTCCCGGATTCCGCCATTGCCAGAACCGTGGCTTATGTCCCGGCACGGACTGTTGTTGCCGCTTCCGAGTTGCTTATGGGCGCTCTGGTGCAAATTGAAGCCGTAGTCTCGCACGGCGACGGCACCCCCCCGCAAGCCATTGAAGACAGACACGGGCTCATCGTGGAACCGAACAACACTGAAAATGCGCCGAAATGCCCGCTGTCCACGCAAACCGTCGCTTTTTCGCATTACAACCACGTTTCAGCGCAACTGCCCATTGACCCCAAAACCGGTAAAATGGTGGGCGGCGGCATAAAAGAACAGGCTGGACAGTGCCTGAAAAATATCAAGGCCATTGTTGAAAGCATCGACCACGCTCTGGACGATGTGGTCAAGGTCAATATTTATCTGAAAAATATAAGCGACATGGCCGCATTGGACGAAGTTTATAAAACCTACTTCCCCGGCGGCGCTCCCGCGCGGAGAATCGTCGGCGTATCCGCTTTGCCGCAAGACGCTTTGGTCCAAATCGATGTAACCGTCTCCAATGCTGAAGGAACGCCTCCTCTGGCATAAGCAGGCATTTAAGCGAAGGTAAAACATACCTGCGGTGAATGCGCAGGGTGCATGCTGATTCTAAAAAGGGGCTGTCTTAAAAAGAGACAGTCCCTTTTTTCATTATCCCTTGGCTTTAGAGCATTTTAACATTGAAATATATATTGAAAAAATGCTCTGGTGCAGCGAAGCGGCGCCCGCGCGCGTTTAAGCAGCGCGTGCCTTTCGCAAAATCGCCTTAGATTTTGCGTATTTATAAAGGAAATGTGTTTTTGCCTTTTGGCTCCAATGACAGCATTTGGCAGTTAAGTTTTGTAGCATTTTAAGGTTAAGCTGCTCTATGGTTTCGCAAAATCAAAGCATGGATTTTTCGGCAGCGGCGCGGTATGCTATTGGATAAGCCAAGACAACAGGAAGAGAAACCGTGCTTCAAGATATTTTGCCGCATCAACTGAATTTGGATTTTCAGCCCCTGGAGCCCAAGGCTCGGGATTTGGTCTTTGTGCTTAAAGACGACAAGGTGTTGCTGGTCAAGCGCCATGAAGGGTATGAGCTTCCGATTTATGCCGAAATAGAGAAGCACTGCGCCGAAGCGGTCGAGCAGTTGCTGTTTTTATTTTCCGTGGACGAGCGTGGATTTTTTTTGGCCTCCTGCGAGGTTTCTGAAACGGAATTGCTGTCATACCAGGGCTTGGACGTATTCCGGGAAATGCAGCCCGCCTGGCTGGCCTTTGCCGGGGTTACCGCCGGGCACTTGGCTGTGTGGTACAGCAACAACCGTTACTGCGGAAAATGCCGCTCGGCCACAGAAGCAAGCCACACGGAACGGGCTTTGAGCTGCCCCGGTTGCGGACGGGTTATTTATCCGCAAATATCACCGGCTGTGATTGTCGGTGTGCTTGACGGCGAGAATATATTGCTAACTCGCTATGCGAACCGTCCGTACCAAAAGCTGGCTCTGGTCGCCGGATTCGTGGAGATCGGCGAAACCCCTGAAGATACCGTGCGCCGTGAAGTTCGGGAAGAAGTCGGCCTTGAGGTCA